>NZ_PXVC01000037.1 GCF_003011125.1 Synechococcus lacustris str. Tous
CCACATGGGGGGTATAGAGCAACTCATAACCAGCATCAAAATGGGCGCCACGCCARAAATCTTCGATCAGCAGGCGCATGCGAGCGCCGCGGGGATGCCAAAAAACAAGGCCAGCCCCAGCTTCATCTTCGATCGAAAAAAGTTCAAGATCCTTGCCAATGCGGCGATGGTCGCGGCGGAGGGCTTCCTGCTTACGCCTTTGGTATTCRGTTAATTGCTCTGGCGTTYTCCAGGCAGTGCCATAGATCCGCTGCAGTTGCGCTTTTGTTTCGTCRCCGCGCCAATAGGCTCCAGCAACACTTTCCAGCTCAAATGCCTTGGCATTTAATTCACCGGTGTGGGCCACATGGGGCCCRGCGCAGAGGTCCCACCAGGTATCRCCAAGGGTGTAGAGCGTTATCGGTTCCTTTAAGCCAGCAAGRATTTCAAGTTTGTAGGGCTCGTTATTGGCAATGATCTTGGCTTCCGCCTCAGCCMTTGTTACCTCAAGGCGCTGCAAAGGYAAACGCCTTGCGATGATTTTGCCCATCTCCTTTTTGATTGCTTTTAAATCCGCTTCACTGAAGGGAACCGGATTATCAAAATCGTAGTAAAAGCCAGTTTCTGTCCAAGGGCCAATCGTTACCTTTGCAGCTGGAAAMAGCTGCTGCACAGCCATGGCCATCACATGGCTCATGGAATGTCGAATTTTTAATAATTCTGGGTCTTCACTGGTTTTGGGCAGGGTGAGGGGAACTTGAACCTCAGTGGTTGATTCCGGCACCTATGCAACTCCTGGCAACCTTGATCTTACGCAAGCAGATCTGGGGGGAYGGGATCAGCTCTAATGGACGCAGCTTGATTTGTTGCCCCGAGCCGTGAGCCCGCTTCCTAGAACAWCGATATTCCGCCAGGCCTTAATGCACAAACTGAGGCGAGTGGATATCTCCTATGCATTTTGGTGCCTGTCACTGCTGGGGGTTTGTGGTGTGCAGCGCTTCTATAACCGYCGGCCGATCAGTGGAATCATCTATTTATTCACCGCCGGCCTCTGTGGCATTGGTCAACTTCTAGATTTATTTTTGATTCCGGGCCTGGTGGATTCTGCCAATGCCCCATTGCTGCTTAAGGAGCAGCACGATCCGATCGAGCATCAATTGCTGCAGYTGGCTCGCCGCAGTGGCCCAGCTGGTTTCAGYATTAATGATGCYGTACTTGCCCTGGAGCCCAGGGGCCAAATCGATACGCTTGCGGTGCGAGCTGAGATAGATAGGCTTTTGCATGCCGATCTWTTGGATGTTTCCAATAACCATTTGGGACGTGTTGTTTACCGGGAACCTTGAAATTTTCAAACAAGTTTGGCTGGTTTCTTGCAGGATTGTTTGCTGGGGCAATCCCTAGTGTTTCGATCTTTCTCCTGGGTTTTCAGCCCGAACAGGCTCGCAAAGCCAGTGGCATGGCAGCACTTTTGGCCCCAAACCTCAAGGGGGCMGAACTTTGCCGCCAAAATTTAGGGATAAAGGAAACTACTAGCCCTGTTGATGCAAGCAATTATGGAATACGCCGACCCTTTGATAAAGCTGGCAGGTGGGTGCCAAATAAACCAAGTTTAATTGTGCTGCATGAAACAGTTCTACCTTTAGCTGAAACACTGCAGCTCTTTGCTACGCCCCATCCGAATGATTTAAATCAGGTTAGTTATCATTTCGTTTTAGCAAGAAACGGCAGCTTATATCGTTTAGTTCCMGATGAATTACGKGCTTTTGGTGCTGGCTGGAGCGCCTGGGGTGATTTCAGCATCCGTCACAACGGCCCTAAAACTGCCTTGGCTGGCGGTTCTATAAATAATGTGGCCTTACATATTAGTTTGGTAAGCCCAAATGATGGCTCYGGTAGCGGCGATGGCCACAGTGGTTATAGCAATCCACAATATGAACARTTAGCTAAGCAGGTTTTAGTTTGGCAGTTGCGTTGGGGTATACCAATGCGCCGAATAACCAGCCATGGAGCCGTTGATCGCAGCCACACTAGAAGTGATCCGCGCAGTTTTCGTTGGCATTTATTTGATAGGGCCTGGCAGCAGGCTGCGAAACGGTGCAAAGTGCCRGCCGATTACGGAATAGATGCGATGGAAARGATTACTAAATAGCTTATTTTAAGTAATTATTAATAAGCTAAAAATCCCATTGCTTCCCGCAGGCCAGAAATAGTTTTAGTTGCAACTTCAGTTGCTTTTTGTCTGCCCTGCTCTAAAATAATATTTAATTCAGTTGCGTCTGCAATTATCGAGTGATAATTATTTTGAACTGGCCTCAGGGCTTCAACCAATGCATCGGCAAGTAGGGGCTTGAATTTCCCCCAACCCATTGATGCACATTCGTCTAACACTGMCTGTTTTTCTAAACCGCTTATCAAAGTGTAGATACCCAATAGATTCGAGGCTTCTGGCCGATCTGGATTGTTGATTTCAAGGCCGATTTGAGGATCGGTTTTAGCTCGTTTTATTTTCTTTATAATTACTTCGGGAGGGTCTAAAAGGTTAATGCGGGAACCTTCATTTGGGTCGCTTTTACTCATTTTGGCTGTGCCATCTGTGAGGCTCATAACGCGGGCACCCTCCTTAATAATTAAAGGCTTCGGTACCTTGAGAATTGGTTGCTCCTCGCTGCCAAATCGACTGTTTACCCGTTGCTGTGCAATATCTCTTGCAAGCTCTAGATGTTGYTTTTGATCTTCTCCAACGGGTACTAAATCTGCATCATATAAAAGAATATCAGCGGCCATTAGAACGGGRTAATCAAGCAGACCAACAGACACATTGTCGCCTTGTTTAATTGCTTTTTCCTTGAACTGAATCATCCGCTCCAGCCAGTTTAACGGCGTGAGGCAATTCAGTAGCCAACATAATTCCGAATGGGCTGCAACTTGGCTCTGAACAAATACCGTTGCTTTGCTTGGGTCTATGCCGCAGGCCAAATAAAGAGCAGCGGTGTTGAGTGTGTCTGCTGCTAAYTTTTTTGGGTCATGGGGAACTGTGATCGCATGAAGGTCTACAACACAAAAAAATGTGTCGTGGCTATTTTGCAAATCTACCCAGTTGCGKATTGCSCCAAGCCAATTGCCTAGATGCAAACTACCGGTAGGTTGAACGCCAGAGAGAACCCTGGGTTTTGTCATTAGCTTTCTACTGTAGTTTCTGATTCAGGCGTACTCTCTTCGCTAGGAGTTTCCTCGCTTATTTCTTCAGCCACAGATTCTTCAACCTCTGGTTCTTCAACTTCAACAACTGGTTTGCTCGGGCGAGCGAAGGGATCTGGCTTTGGTGCTCTTTCTACCCTCTCCTCCCTCTCCCCCCTCTCAGCTCTTACACCCCTGTCCCTGGGTTCTCCCCGCTCGTTTCGCTCCCGTGGCTGCTGTTGTTGGGCTTCCACAAGCTCGGATAGGGCGCCCTGCTCGAGGAGCTGGGCAACCGTGCGCAATGCAAAACCCAATACTGCAACCGTTGAGCGCAGCTGGAAAGCATCTTGAATGGTGCGTGCCGCCCGTAGTTCGTTGTCGCTTAGGCGAATGCGAAAACCACCACCACCACCATCACGGCGATCGCCACCACCTGGGCGCTCACCTCCGTCTCTTCTTTCACCGCCCCGTTGGCCCCTTTCCTGGTCGGGCATGTCGCCGTTACCGCTTGCAGCGAACCAGTTTGACCTATCGCCTGCCCCCTSTTGTTTTTAAAGCCAGTGGCATTGCAAGAGTTGGCGATCGGATCCCCTCGGCAGGATCAGTAGGGGCATGCTCAGATTGCCCTGCTCCACATTGCTGCGGTAGCGCCGCAAAAGGTTTAGGTAGCTATCTAAATTCCATAAATATTTTGGGGTTTCCTGGGCCTCCCAATAGCGCCGCAGGGCCAGGTGGCAGGCTTCGGCCGTGAATTCATCCCAACAGATCCGTTCAGCTAAATCAGGATTGTGGCCTTGATTGCGCAATTCCTGAAAACGCACCAATTCGGGAGCATGGGCGCTGGCATCMACCGGGAGGCGGCAAAGCAATTCAGCAACCTTAAGCACCTCCAATTTCAACCAGCAGCGATCTARCAGGGGCACAGGTAGATCGGCATGCCAGTTTTTGGCCTGTTTGAGATCTTGTTGGCAGTTGTTTAACTGCTTTTGCAGCTGAGGTAGCTCGCTAAATATGGTTTTGATCACTGAAGCAAAGTGCTGAATAAAATTCAAAAAAAGCAATACCAGTTTGGCGCTTGTGGCCTAGAACTGGTAGGTGCAGTGGCAAGTGATGGCCAACTCGGTTTTCCCCATTCCCTTTCGTAACCGCCTGGCCGCTTCCGTATTGATTGGTGGTGGTTTCACCCTTGCGGGCGGAATGGTTGTTGGGGAGTTTATTCACGGATTGGGTACGCCCCTGAGCCTGGCGGCATTTGCTGGCGCTGCTGCATGGCTATTGCAGCGCAGTAAAAAACCAACCGTTGGCCGATTGCCCGAAGGTGTTGATGGTATGCAAAAGCACTGCCARAAATTAATTGAGCAATTTGAAGCCTTGGGTTTTGCCACCGGCCCGATGCAAAGCCGGCTCGATCAGATTTGCTGCCTTGCCCAACGCCCCGACAGACACGTGGTGTTGGCTGGCGCTGAAGCAACTGTTGAACAAAGCAACCAGGTTTTAGCGGCATTTTCGGGATCATCAGCATTGCAAYTGCACCTGGCGCAGCCGCTGCCGAGGGAATCAGTTGAATGGAATTGGCCTGAATCATTACTGCAGGCCGACCATTTGGTTTATGTGCTTTCCGGAGCACCAACCGTGGCAGATCTTCGCTGGCTTGAGGCTYTRCCGCAGGCCATGCCCACTTTGCTCTTGGCTGAGGGGGAGCTTGATTGCCTCAGGCAGTGGAGTTGTGAGTTGGGCKATAGGTGGCCCTTGCTGAGTTGTGATGGYCSATTAAAAGCAGATTTGTTACCGCTCGCCCAGCAAAAACGGCTTACCCAGKTGCGCTGTTTGAGGCAATTGARTCAGGAGTGGCAAGTGCTTTTRGAGGTTGAGCGCCGMAAACGCCTCCAACCCCTTTTGCAACGCAGCCAATGGCTTGTGGCAACGGCGGTATTCGCCTCGCCTCTGCCTTCTGCAGATCTGCTGCTGCTCGCCGTTGTTAATGGCCTTTTGCTTAAGGAAATGGCCGCCCTRTGGCGTTGTGAATGGACAGCGGATCAGTTGCAAACCGCTGCCTTGGAATTGGCGCGCACTGCYATGGGCCTTGGCGCGCTTGAGTGGGGCAGCCAGGCCGTGGCTGGTTTGTTGAAATTGCACGGTGTTAGCTGGTTGGTGGGGGGCGCGATGCARGCCCTAGCTGCSGCCTATTTCACCCGGGTTGTGGCGCGGTCGATGGCTGATTATTTAGCCCTTTCGTTGGGGGTGCCAGAGGMTGAATTAGGCAATTTGAAGCTTGAAATGCCCCTCTTGGTGGCAAAAGCTGTYGCCCAAGAAAAGCTTGATTGGCCCCAATTTGGTCAGCAAGCACGYCAATGGCTMAAGCAGCAGGCGCACCAAATRGCCATCGGGCCCCAAGTTAATCCAACTTAACGAAGTTCTGAAAATATTTTGTGTGAATTGGTTCGGAATCCTTAGTCTTTTTTTATCGCCCCTGTGGGCGAAATCCATTCCTTGTTACCGAACTTATGTCTACCGCCATTCGCAGCGGACGCATTAGCAGTTGGGAAAGCTTCTGCGAGTGGGTCACCAGCACCGATAACCGCATCTACGTGGGTTGGTTTGGGGTGCTGATGATTCCCTGCCTTCTRGCTGCAACTATTTGCTACATCGTGGCTTTTATCGCCGCACCTCCCGTTGACATAGATGGCATTCGCGAACCCGTTGCTGGTTCATTTCTCTATGGAAACAACATTATTTCTGGCGCTGTAATTCCCTCAAGCAACGCCATTGGCCTTCAYTTYTAYCCMATCTGGGAAGCCGCCAGCCTTGATGAGTGGCTCTACAACGGCGGACCCTATCAACTGGTGGTTTTCCACTTCCTGATTGGTATTTCTGCATACATGGGACGCCAGTGGGAACTCTCCTACCGCTTGGGTATGCGCCCTTGGATTTGTGTTGCTTACAGCGCACCCCTGTCGGCTGCTTTTGCAGTTTTTCTGATCTATCCCTTTGGGCAGGGTTCTTTTTCCGATGGCATGCCCCTCGGCATCTCTGGAACCTTCAATTTCATGTTGGTGTTCCAGGCAGAGCACAACATCCTTATGCACCCCTTCCACATGCTCGGCGTAGCCGGTGTGTTTGGTGGCAGCTTGTTCTCTGCGATGCATGGTTCATTGGTTACCTCMAGCTTGGTGCGTGAAACCACCGAAAATGAGAGCCACAACTACGGTTATAAGTTTGGTCAAGAAGAAGAGACCTACAACATCGTGGCTGCCCACGGTTAYTTCGGTCGCTTGATCTTCCAATACGCATCTTTCAACAACAGCCGCAGCCTGCACTTCTTCCTTGCAGCCTGGCCCGTWGTGGGCATCTGGTTCACCAGCCTTGGCGTGAGCACGATGGCCTTCAACCTGAAYGGTTTCAACTTCAACCAGTCGATCTTGGATAGCCAAGGGCGAGTTATCTCCACCTGGGCAGATATGATCAACAGAGCTGGCTTGGGAATGGAGGTTATGCACGAGCGCAACGCCCATAACTTCCCCCTCGATTTGGCGGTTATTGATAGTGCACCTGTGGCACTTATTGCACCGCGGCTTGCTTGATYCGTATCCATCAGCTGGCCCTATCCCTCAACCATTCAGCCGATGATTTATTGGCGGCGGTAGCTCGCCGCCTTAAATTATCAGTGGGGGAATTAGGGCCTCTGATTATTAAAAAACGCAGCATTGATGCCCGTGATAAGCAGGCGATTGAATTGGTTTATAGCGTTGATGTTGAAGTTGCAAGCGAAGCGGCTGTGCTTGGTCGCCTGCGTGGTAATTCCCAATTGGGTGTTGCGCCAGAACCACTAATTAGGCCTTCATTACCAGCTCCTGCAGGGTTTCAAGCAAGGCCAGTGGTTATCGGAGCTGGGCCCTGCGGATATTTTGCAGCCTTGTTTCTTGCCCAACAGGGTTTTAAACCCCTGTTGCTAGAGCGGGGCCGATCGGTTAATAASCGCACCGCTGAYACCTTTGGTTTTTGGAAGGGAAACAGCCCATTTAATCCCCGCTCAAACGCTCAATTTGGTGAAGGTGGAGCAGGCACCTTTTCCGATGGCAAGCTTTATTCAGGTGTAAAAGAAAGTAAAAAACATGGCCGTTGGGTGCTTGAAGAATTTGTGGAAAGTGGTGCTAATCCCGAGATCTTAGTTCTGCAAAAACCCCACATTGGTACCTTTAAGTTGGTGGGTGTGGTTCGCCAGTTGCGGGCTCGAATTGAGGCCCTTGGCGGCGAGGTGAGATTTGAGCAGCAGGTGGTGGGATTTGATTTGGATCCTGGCACTCGCCAGTTGCGTGGCCTGCAACTGAGTAACTCTGAAATAATTCCAACCACTGCAGCTGTGCTTGCMATTGGTCATAGTGCCCGCGACACCTTTGCTCAACTCCACTTGCAGGGTGTGGAAATGGAGGCCAAACCCTTTTCCGTTGGTTTTCGCATAGAACATCCCCAAGAATTAATTGATCGGGCCCGCTGGGGAGATTTTGCTGGCCATCCACTTTTGGGGGCCGCTGATTACAAATTGGTTCACCATGCCAGCAATGGCCGCAGTGTTTATAGCTTTTGCATGTGCCCTGGTGGTTTGGTGGTGGGAGCCACATCGGAGGAGGGCCATGTTGTTACGAACGGCATGAGTCAATACAGCCGCAACGAACGCAATGCAAACAGTGGAATTGTTGTTGGCATTAGCCCCGAGCTTGATTATCCAAACGGTGTATTGGCTGGCGTTGCCTTCCAACGCCAGTTGGAGGCTCGCKCCTATTTATTGGGCGGAAAAAACTACAACGCCCCAGYCCAAAGGTTGGAAGATTTTTTATTAGGGCAGCCCAGCCTTGATTTAGGGCCTTTGCAGCCTTCCTACGCCCCTGGTGTAACACCTGCCGATTTATCTACAGCCCTACCAACTCAATTAATCGAAGCGATCAGAGAAGCCCTGCCTGCATTTGCTAWGCAGATTCCAGGCTTTGATTACGGCGATGCGCTGTTAACTGGCGTTGAAACCCGCACCAGTTCACCCGTGCGGATTAGCAGGGGCGTTAACTTTCAAAGCGTTAACACCCCAGGCCTGTTCCCCGCAGGGGAGGGTGCCGGCTATGCGGGGGGCATCCTCTCCGCTGGCATCGATGGTTTGCGGGTGGGGGAAGCGGTTGCAAAACAGCTTCTGGCCCCAGCTAATGCCCTAATTAATTAACAAGTTTTGGCTCGATTGTATCCAGGTAGCGCTGCTCGCATTCCTTGATAATACGCACKGCTTCGTTGCAGTTGAGGAATTCATTTACTTTGCATGTGCCRGGYTTTTTAAGATCTTTATAGTGCTCCCAGTAATAGGTGGTTTCCTTGAGCCAATGGGCACCTAGTTGTTCATARCTTGTGATGTGATCCATGCGTTTGTCATCAGCTAAAACGCAGATAACTTTGTCGTCTACCTCACCGCCATCATCAAAGGTCATGATGCCAATAATCCGCGCTTCCACCAAGGAGTTAGGCACTAGCGGCTCCGTAACTCCAACGATTTCAACATCTAACGGATCGCCATCTTCATCCCAGGTGCGGGGTATGCAACCGTAGGCAAAAGGATAGGAAAGGGATGAATAACCAACGCGATCCAACTTGAGCTGTCCGGTTTCTGTTATTAATTCGTATTTATTAATCGTCATGGAGTTTAATTCCACAATTACATTCAAGCGCAACTGATCAATATCAGCAAAGGCAGGCAACACATGCAAAAGATTTAGCATCGTGCGGCTGGGAGGGTGGTTGATGTTTGCCATCCATTGGGGCTGCGGTTGCGGGGATCTTACCGATTGGCAGGAACCAGCACTGGTATTCCTATCCTTATTGATCGAATTGAGCCGCCATGGCTAACGACAATTGGCCCTGGTGGCCCCTGCTGCCCCTATACCCCTATGGCCAGCGCAAAACCCTATGYAGGGAGTTGATCCCAGGGCAGATATGGGCCTTGGAGCAGTTGCAGGGTGTTTTTTATGTGGCGGTTCCGATCCGAATGTTTGTTGTAAAGATTGAGGGGGGGCTGCTGCTCTATGGCGCGGTGGCCACCACCAGTGCCTGTGTGGAAWTAATCAGGCAGCTTGAACTTCRGCATGGTGCCGTATGCACGATCGTGCATCCCACCAGTTCTGGGTTGGAGCACAAGGTTGGTGTGCCGCCCCTGGCAAGGTCATTCCCAGGGGCCCAAGTGTGGGTCACCCCAGGTCAATGGAGTTTTCCAATCGCTTTACCCCTGCCTTGGTTGGGATTTCCAAGCCAACGCGTAAAGCAACTTTTTGTTGATGGAACGCCTCACCCTGAACAACTCGATTGGYTTGGCTTGGGGCCYGTACCCCTCGGGCCGGGGCCCTTTTTTGAAGCCTGTTGCCTGCACCAAGCCAGCGGCKCTTTGTTGATTACAGATGGCCTAATTGCCGTTTCCGACCGGAGGCCTGCACTGTTGGATAACAATCCCAAGCCTTTACTTTTCCACGCTCGCGAAAATGGYGAAGAGCCACTGCTAGACACGCCGGAGAAACGCCTTAAGGGTTGGCGTCGTTTAGTTTTATTTGCTTGTTACCTTCGCCCCGCCGCCGTTAGCCAAGTATTTCGCCTGTTCCCATTTCGATGGCAGGAATCTTGGCAGCAAGACTTTGAGCAACTCAGCAAAGGCGGTGCTTTGCAGGTGGCCCCAATCCTTGAGGAACTGGTTTTCCCAAGGCACAGGTCGTTAATGGCTGATTGGTTACTTCGATGTAGTGAATTGCCAATAAAATGGGTGCTGCCCGCCCATTTYGATGCGCCGGTGGCCGTAAACAGCACTACATTTACAAACTTGTATAAGAGTTGGTGCGCAGATTCAACAGATTCAAGTGTATTGAATGCTTCAAACAGGGATTTCTTGCGTAGTTTTAATCGCAAACTTGAAAAGTTAAAACTCGTGCCGCTAGCCTAAAACTTTGGAGCTAAAAATTTGGATCTAAAACTTTGTAGCAAAAACTTTTAAATTAAAATTCAATCTCGCCATCGTCATTTTCACCGCCAACACCAAATACGGAACGCTCTAGTTCCATGCGCTGTTCCATTTGCCTTAGGAAATAACCGGTCATCATTGCCGATGCCAACARGCCGGCAAGATTATCGCGGTTTGTTTGGATTTTCACCTCAAATTGTTCCCCTGGCAGCATGCCAAGCAAACCCTGAACATTGTGTCGGATGATTTCTTGAATATCAGGGCTAGCTGATCTGGCAACCCGTTGCAGCACATCTGGGCTTTGGTCTTGCAGATAACGAATCAAACCATTTCCACTGCTGGGGTCGGATTCGGAAGTTAAAAACTCAGGATTGAACACTCCACCACCGGTTGTAGCCCTGCTTACAACTTACAACAACTACGACCCYTCAGCTTGTTTTGGCCGTGATCGGACCAAACCGAGCTGGGGGCCAATAACGCCAAAGGGCAGTGCCAATCAAGTTCTCCTCTGGTAACGGGCCCCATAGGTGGGAATCAAGGCTTGCATTGCGGTTATCACCTAAAACCCAGAGCTGGCCCTGGGGCACCTCGATCGCTTCCATGCTGTATTCCATGGTTTGATCTAGCCATGGTTCGCTCGCCACAAGGCCATTGCGCCTCAATTGGCCATTGCTCACCTCCAACTGATCGCCGGGAAGCCCCACAACTCTTTTAATCAAGGCTGTTTTGGGGTTGTAACCCGAACGCACTAAAGCCTCTGGCGCCCTGAAAACAACAACATCTCCCCTTTTTGGAGTTAAACGCAGGCSGCTACTGATTTTTTCCACCAATATCCGGTCTTGCAATTCCAGGCTTGGCAGCATTGATCCGGAGGGAATCCAGCGAGGTTCCAACACAGCCCAACGCAACAGCAGGGCTAAGCAAGCAACGATTAGCAAGCTGGGCAATTGCTGCCAAAGCCTGTTTTTATCTGGGGCGATTGGAGTTTTTTCAGCCATAGGGGGGTWGCAGGCAGCACAATCGTTGCTTCTTAATGCATCACTGCTGTGGGCCCTGATGCCATCGACAACCTCCATGCCGCTGATGCCCTATTGGGGGCCTTCATGGAGCTTGGTTTGCGCCGGCTCGTTTTATGCCCCGGTAGCAGGTCTGCACCCCTTGCTCTAGCAGCCCTGCGCCGAGAAAGCCAAGGTTTAAGGCTGTTCACCGCCATTGATGAACGTTCTGCCGCGTTTTTTGGCCTTGGTTTGGCCCGTGCCAATGGTGAACCCGTAGCGGTGGTAACCACCTCAGGCACTGCTGTTGCCCAYCTACTTGCCGCGGCAGTGGAAGCAGATCGCAGCACCCTGCCCCTGCTTTTAATCAGCGCCGACCGTCCGGAACGTCTTAAAAATTGCGGTGCCAACCAAACCGTTAATCAAGAGGCCTTTCTTCAGCCGGTTTGTAGGGCCTTGCTCCAAGGACCCATGGCTGGTTTGCACAAWGCCAGTGCTGATCGGCTTAGGAACCTCGCWGAYTTGGCCTGGCGTTTATGTGTTGGCGTGCCCGCAGGACCGGTGCATCTCAACCTTGCCTTTGAAGAGCCCCTCCATGCCAGCGCCATTACCCCCAGCCCAGAAGCTCCAATTCCCCGCATTACTGCCGTGGAGCTTGAGCCACCTGCGCCCATTGATCCAGCTGTTTTAGATCCCGATAGGCCAGGTTTGATAGTTGTGGGGCCCTGGCGCCGGGGGRCTGGCGCCACCTTTGTGGGCGCCCTGCAACGGTTGGTGCAGCGAACCGCTTGGCCCGTTTTGGTTGATGTGGCCTCTGGTTTAAGGGGACTGCCACTGCCTTTGGTTAGTGGCTACGACTTGCTTTTGGCTGATCCATCGCTTGTGCCGCCGGTAGATCAAGTTTTGAGGTTGGGGCCAATGCCCGCCAGTAGGCGTTTGCAGCAATGGCTGCAAACCCTTGGGCAAATTCCCCAATTTGTAATTACCGAGCAGGAACCACGACGCTTGGATCCCCTTGCCAGTGGGGCGCCCCAGGATTGGGGTGGCTTAGCACGGTGGGTTAATTCCCTGCCCCAGGGAGAAGCAAGCYTTGCAGCTAGGCAAATGCAAGCYCAATGGCTAGAGGCGGAGGAAAAGCTGCAGCGGCATTTGGATCAAAAACTTCCCCTCAAGGGACCCTGCACTGAACCTGCCCTCGCCCGCTGGTGTAATCGTTTACTGCCCCCCGACTGGCCTGTGCTGCTCGCCAATAGCAGCCCAGTGAGGGACTGGGAAAGCTATGGAGCAAGGCTTGAAGCCCARCGCACGGTGGTTAGTTTTCGGGGTGCTTCCGGCATTGATGGCTGCCTTTCCCTTGCCGCCGGCCTGGCGGCTGAATGGGGGCGTTTGGTGCTCGTTTGTGGTGATTTGGCCCTGCTGCACGACAGCAATGGCTGGCTTTGGCGTCAGCARCTCAAAGGTCGTTTGTTGGTGTTGCTAATCGATAACGGGGGCGGTGGCATTTTTGAACAATTGTCAATGCCCAGGGAAAACCTTGATTTTGAACGCCTATTCGCCATGCCCCAATCGGTTGATCCCTTGGCTTTAGCTGCGGCCCATGGGGTGCCTGGCAAAAATTGCAACAGCCTTGAGCAATTACCCGCCGCTCTGGCCTGGATGGTTAGTGATGAACAGGCCARGGAGCCAATGCTGCTGTTGCGCTTACAAACCGATCGGGCTGCCGATGCCCAGCTGAGGCGGCAACTGCGCAGTTCAGGATGGGAGGTGGGCTTAGGAGATTCTTGATGGCCGCTGCAGTTGAACCAACAGAGCCAAAACGGCTTGTGCTGCCGGGTAATTGCCCTTTGGTWTGGCAGTCCCAGGGCAATTATCAAGATGTTTGGCTTGATATCAGCGATGAGGGCATTGCCCGGATTGCAATAAACCGCCCGGAAAAGCGCAATGCCTTTCGACCTCGCACGGTGGTGGAGCTCTACGACGCCTTCTCAAGGGTGMGGGAAAACCCAGCAATTGGCGTGGTGCTTTTCACTGGAGTTGGCCCAGCAGCCGATGGYGGCTATGCGTTTTGCGCTGGCGGCGATCAATCGGTGCGCGGCGATGGCGGTTATCTGGATGAGGAGGGGGTGCCGCGCCTAAATGTGTTGGATTTACAGCGTTTAATCCGCAGCATCCCCAAGGTTGTGATCGCCCTAGTTGCCGGTTATGCCATTGGCGGTGGCCAGGTGTTGCATTTGCTTTGTGATTTGAGCCTGGCGGCAGAAAATGCCCAATTTGGCCAAACAGGGCCAAGGGTTGGCAGTTTTGATGCTGGTTTTGGTTGCAGCCACCTGGCGCGGGTGGTGGGCCAGCGCAAGGCGAGGGAAATCTGGTTTCTTTGCCGTCGGTACAACGCCCATCAGGCMTTAGCAATGGGATTGGTAAATGAAGTTGTGCCCCTGTTTCAACTCCAAAATGAAGGGGTGCTGTGGGCAAGGGAAATCCTTCAGCACAGYCCAACGGCGATTAGGTGTCTTAAAGCAGCCTTCAATGCTGAAACAGATGGGATGGCTGGTTTGCAGGAATTAGCCGGCCAGGCCACCCATCTTTTTTACAAAACGGAGGAGGGAAAGGAAGGCCAGCAGGCCTTTATCGAGAAACGCAACCCTGATTTCAGCCAAGTGCCCTGGCTTTAAATCACAACAATTAGATTAAGACTTGCAAGACGCGTGAGTCTTTGTTGCTAGGGATACCGGTATGCGCCAMAATCCCATGYTCMAATCAGAAGTAGCTCTAGCTGGATTKGTGAGAAATTTTGTTCTGCCAGTTGGCCTGGCAATTGCCCTACCAATGGTGATTGCCAATTCGGCCTTGGCTGAACGCAGGCCAGGGGATGGACAGCTTGCTAGCCGCAGCGAACCGGTAACTGTTTTGGAATTAAGCCGTTCAGCAAAGCGCGTGCGAGTTATCAGAGACAACCAAGAGGTTGCTGCTTTTCCTGTGGCAGTGGGTAAGTCATCAACACCAACTCCCCTTGGTGAGCACACTGTTTTYAGGATGCAAAAGGATCCCGTATGGGTAAGCCCATGGACTGAKCGCAAGGTTTCGCCKAGCCCCCTTGGACCMATCGGCACCCGTTGGATTGGTTTTTGGTATGCCTGCGGTAATCGCACCTCCCTCGACCTCAATCCACCCGCCTATAAGCCTGARGTTTGCAAGGAAATCGGCTTCCATGGCACCGGCAGATTGGCCAGCATTGGCACTGCCGCCAGCAACGGTTGYGTRCGCATGGTTGATCGTGATGCGGTTGCCCTCTACGAACTGGTAAAAGAAGGAACTCGCGTRAGGGTTGTTGATTAAAGGCCTTTTAGCTCTGTTSGTTGGGCTTGCAGGCTGCTTCTTACCCCTCAAAGCAGGACCGCTCGAAGATCCCGACCATCCCCTCAGACCTCTGGATTTGCAGCTCCATGAGTTGCCAGCTGCCTTGGTTAAAAAAATTGGCAGGCATTTGGTGCTGCATCGCAGCCGCCGCCAGCTTTTGCTGCTTGAGCAAGGCAAATTGCTGCAGCGTTATCCGGTGGCCGTGGGTATGAGCGGTTGGGAAACACCAACTGGCACCTATCAAGTGTTGGAAAARAAATTGAATCCAATCTGGTTGCATCCGCAAACAGGTGAGTTGGTGCCAGCTGGCGCGCCAGAAAATCCCTTGGGCAGCAGATGGATTGGTTTTTACCGCGATTGTTTAGGCCGCAGTGGATTTGATGGCGACCGCTTCCTAGATATTGAAGGTTGCACCAGTGCTGGTTTCCATGGCACCCCCCATCGCTGGACCATTGGCCATGCGGTTTCCCATGGCTGTGTTCGCCTATTTGATGAACAGATCCAAGACCTTTACAACAGGGTTCAGCGGGGCACGCCCATAACTGTGTTGCCCTGAACCGGCCCTCCGTAGAGTTGTGCTGCATTAAAAGCCCCATCGCAATGCGCGTTCTCTTCGCCGCAGCCGAATGTGCCCCCATGGTGAAGGTGGGGGGCATGGGAGATGTGGTTGGCTCACTGCCACCAGCTCTTGCAGCACTCGGCCACGATGTGCGGATCATGATGCCGGGCTACGGAAAGCTGTGGTCGCGCTTGCAGGTGAGCAGTGAGCCGATCTGGCGCGCCCAAACCATGGGCACTGAATTTGCCGTATTTGAAACCAAGCACCCCAGCAATGGCCTAACGATTTATTTAATTGGCCATCCCGTGTTCGACGGTGAACGCATTTATGGCGGTGAGGATGAAGATTGGCGCTTTACTTTTTTTGCTAGCGCCACTGCTGAATTTGCCTGGAATTGCTGGAAACCACAGGTGCTGCACTGCCATGATTGGCACACCGGCATGATTCCGGTTTGGATGCATCAAGATCCAGAGATTGCAACGATTTTCACGATCCATAAYCTCAAATATCAAGGGCCCTGGCGTTGGAAATTAGAACGGATGACCTGGTGCCCTTGGTATATGCAAGGCGATCACACCATGGCAGCCGCCTTGCTGTATGCCGAYCGTGTTAATGCTGTTTCTCCCACCTATGCAGAGGAGATACGCACGCCTCAATATGGTGAAAAATTAGATGGGTTACTTAATTTYATAAGTGGTAAGTTGCGYGGCATCCTTAATGGTATAGAYATAAAAGATTGGAACCCCTCAACAGATAAGCGAATTCCTGCAACCTATAGCGTTAATGATTTATCTGGAAAAGCGATTAATAAACAAGCCCTTCAACAAAGGATGGGTTTAGGTGTTAACCCAAATACATTTGTGATTGGCATGGTTAGCAGGTTGGTAGATCAAAAGGGGGTTGATCTACTCCTGCAGGTGGCTGAGCGCCTACTKGCCTATACCGACACTCAAGTGGTGGTATTGGGCACGGGCGATCGCCACTACGAATCTGGCCTYTGGCAAATGGCAAGTTGTCACCCKGGCAGGTTTGCCGCTTTCCTCACCTACGACGACGACCTATCCCGTTTGGTTTATGCCGGWAGTGATGCATTTTTGATGCCATCTCGCTTTGAGCCCTGTGGCATYAGCCAGCTACTGGCCATGCGCTAYGGCACKATTCCGGTGGTGCGACGAGTTGGGGGCTTAGTGGATACTGTTCCCCCCTACGATCCCGCCGAGCAAACTGGAAATGGCTTCTGTTTTGATCGCTATGAAGCGATTGATTTGTATACAGCCCTAGTGCGGGCCTGGGAGGCCTATCGCCATCGCGATAGCTGGCAGCAATTGATGCGCAGGGTTATGTCGTTGGATTTCAGTTGGGAGCGATCAGCCCTCGCCTACGACGCKATGTATAAAGACGTTTGTGGATTGAAAGAACCAACCCCAGAAGCCAGTGCGGTTGCCCAATTTTCAATCCAACAACCCCCTGAGCAACAGGCCGCACAAKYAGCTGCAGAGGCCTTGGATCCAAGCCCATCTCGCCAACCGGAACCGCAGCGACGCTTTAAYCCGCTTGGRTTACTGCGCAGAAATGGTGGKTGATGGCTAGTTCGGAGCCCGATAACCAACCACCCTCTAAAACRTCTCTCTTGCCAACCCCATGGCGAAGCCCATGGGGGCAGCTAAAAGAGGATTTGRGCAGAGATYTGCCGGCTGTGGTTGCACAAGGGAATTTATATCTGCAAGAACGYTGGCGRGTTGAAGGCATTAAGGCTTTTCTAATCCCTTTAATTGGGCTACTGGTTGTTTTAGCAATAGTGCTGGCCTTAATTTTTAGGCATCAAGSCAATGGGGCCTACGAAAAAAATGATGATATTGCTGCAATTGAAGAGTTATTYAATCCAACCCAAGAAATCAATGTTGATATCCCTGAACCTAAACAGGTTTTTGAACAGGAATCTAAACAGCAACCAGAGCTTTCTTTAGTTAAGCAACCTTCCCTTGATCCCCTGCTTGAACTACTGCAAGCCAAAACTGAAAATCCACTAATCACCGCCTTGCATCCAATGCCGGAGCAGGGCGTATTACGCTTAATCCCTAGCCAAGCCTTCGAGGATTTAACTGCAGCTAAAAGGGCTGAACAGGCCGATGCCTGGTTAGAAAARACGAGGGCAATGGGATTTACTGATTTAGAGTTGCAAACTGCTACGGGTGTTATTGAGGGGAGATCTGCAAGGGTTGGGCAGGGCATGATTCTATTTAGCCCATCGATACCATGAGTAAATTYCTTTGCCTTCAAGATCTGGCAGATTTCTTTSGTGAGCCAATTCAACGGCGTGGAATGCCACCSGATCCAGGCACCATGAATTGGAATTTTGAAAAGGTGTGTACCGATAGCCGCGCCCTTCAGGCCGGCGATTTATTTGTACCAATCAAAGGCGAACGYTTTGATGGRCATAATTTCCTTGATGCAGCTGTGGCCGTAGGTGCCGTAGGTGCTTTGGTGGCAAACAATTGGCACACTGAAATYCCMGAGCAGCTTTCCTATCTMAAGGTTGAGAACACTACCGATGCRTACCAAAAAATYGCCTTGCTATGGCGCCAGCGCYTGCCGCTGCCGGTTATTGCCGTAACTGGATCAGCAGGCAAAACAACAACCCGAGAGTTGATTAAGGCCTGTATTCAAAGCCTGGGTCTAATTGAGGCTAGTTGCGGTAACGAAAATAATGATATTGGCGTACCGAAAACTCTTTTGAGGGCAAGAATGCCCCTCGGAGCAGTGGTGTTGGAGATGGGTATGCGTGGTTTAGGTGAAATCGAAAGGCTCAGCCGCTGYGCGGAACCCAGCATTGCTGTAATAACCAATATTGGTACCGCCCACATCGGCAGGCTTGGCAGCCGTGAGGCCATAGCAAAGGCTAAATGTGAAATTACTGCRGCTTTAMATCCCAATGGATTAGTGGTAATCCCCGCTGGCGATCCATTGCTCGAAAATGCCTTGATGCAGGTTTGGCAAGGGCGAGTGCAAAGGGTAGCCCTGCTTGATGATCCGCTACACCCTTCAACACCTTTGCCAAATCTAATCGGTGAAATTAAAGAAAATGCTGAACAAATGCTAGTTTGCGATAATGTWTTAATTAATTTACCMATACCAGGCACCCATAATGCGCGCAATCTTCTATTGGCTATGGCCGTAGCCCAWGAATTAGAAATTAAAATTGAAAATCTAGCTAGGCTTGAAGTTGAATTGCCAAAYGGGAGAGCCCGAACAATTAATTTGCAGGCTGATTTGGCGGGTGTAACTATCCTTGACGAAACCTACAATGCATCKCCAGAAGCAGTTCTTGCTAGTTTAGATATGCTTGCTCAGCAACCAGGTAGAAGGTTTGCTGTTATTGGCACCATGTTGGAACTAGGTGMGCAAAGTGTTAATTTGCATCGAATGGTTGCWGAACGTGCGGCAGCTCTAGCTATCGATGGTTTATTTGTTTTTGCAGATGATGCMGAGGCTGAGGCTATTATCGCMGCCGGAGCGTCGATAAATTTAATTGAGCGCGTTTATTCGCTYAAAGAAGCCGCAGATAAATTAAAAAAWTTGCTTAAAGCKGGCGACTATTTACTCTTAAAAGCAAGCAGGGGTGTTTCCCTTGAAAAGATTATYCCAATGCTCCAAACATGAATTAAGAATGTTCACTGCTGCGCATTTTTTCTATAAATARTTTCTCTTCTTCTGCGGAWGCAAGTTTGCCTTCATCAACAATAATAATTCTATCTGCYACATCAAGAATTTTATTGTCGTGGGTAACCATTATTATTGTGGTTTGTTGTTCCTTGGCAAGTTCYTGCATCAAATTAACAACAGMCCTGCCGGATTCCTTGTCGAGAGCAGCTGTTGGCTCATCKCCAAGCAGTATTTTTGGCTTACTCACCAATGCCCTTGCTATAGCTACCCTTTGCCGCTGACCACCAGATAACTTTGCWGGGTAATAATCAAGTCTTTCGCCAAGGCCWACCTTAGCGAGCATTTCATCTGAAAGTGCATCCATATCTTCAKCGTAATATTTATCATGTAACTCCAGAGAAAGGCGAACATTTTTYCTCGCATTTAAAAACATCATTAAGTTATGGGCTTGAAAAATAAATCCCACATTTAAGCGCAAACGAGCCAACTGAATTTTTGAGGCGCCATTTAATTCCTCGCCTAGGATTTTTAAACTTCCATCCTGGCAAGACCTTAAACCACCAAGCATTGTTAGTAGTGTGGTTTTACCTGAGCCGGAAGGGCCTGTGCAGATAACGATTTGGCCTGGATATATATCTAGGGATAAATCTTTTAATGCATGCTTGCTATTCTCACCGCTTCCAAACCAATGGTTTACATTTCTGAGCGAGATGATTGGGGCGCTCTGATCGATTCGCGTTGTGTTTTCCATTTAAAAAACGTCTGCAGGATCGAGTTCAACTAGCTTTCTTGTTGCAAGAGCTCCAGAGCCCACGCACATTATAAATGTTAGYGCTAAAACTTGAATTGCCCTAGTACTAGTCATGAAGATTGTAAGTTTRGTTACTCCTGCCAACAATGCATATAAACCTGTGGAAAGGATAATTCCAGGTACAAATCCTATAAAAGCAAGAATTGCTGATTGTTGGATTACCACACTGATTACGTAGGTATTTGTATAGCCCATCGCTTTTAATGTGGCATATTGTGGCAAAGAATTCATAACATCTCCAAACAATATCTGATACACAATTATAGAKCCAACAAGAAATCCAACCAACACGCCTAGGGAGAAAATAAATCCAACACTAGAATTCTTTTTCCAATAGGCAAGTTCTAGATCAGCCAGTTCATCTCGCTCCCAGAGAAAATGTGTTAACTATTTTTATTGTTTTATCATTAACTTCAACTGGCATAAAGCGATTGGCTTTAAGGATTCCAAGTACATCGCCATACTGTTTTTTGGCATTACGATCGAATAAAGCATTTCCAAGTGGCTTTATCTGATCCATATCTGCCATTAATTCTGGGAATGCTAAAGACTGTTTAYCTAAGCCAATACCATAGATAAATATGTCAAACTTCTGACGAGTTGTAGGTGTAATCCAGCTACCTCGATTAATCCGTAAGGCTGAAACCCCAGCAACACCTTCAACGCCTAATGCTTGATAAAGTCGGCTGCGTTCAAATTCCTGAAGTGAACCAAGGTTGCTATAGCCTGAACTAACCATTGTTAGTTCRGCGGCTAGCTTTTCAATGGGCTTACGTTGACTGTTATAAATACTATCCATCAGGCCTAGTTGAAAAAATATAAGCAAATTGGAAAAGCCAATYCCGGCCACAGCAATGCTCATCTTTACAGGATTATTGCTTACCTGAAGCCAAGCAACTGGGGTTTTTTTGAGCAGTTTGCTAATGAATTTTTTCATAGRTTTGTTGGCTTGGATTTGTCAAAAATTACATTTACTTGTAAATTTGATGCCAAGCGGATTTTTTCAACTTGCTCCGGTGTAATCAATAGCTTTAATTTAACTTCAAATACTCGCTGATCCATGTTTTCRCCGGGTTCTCCCGCGAAAACAGACTGGCGTTTCACCTGGGGAATCAACTGAAATACCTGCGCTTTTAGGGTGCCGTTAAAGCCATCTACACTTATTTTTGCTAACTGACCTTTGCTGATTTTTGGTAARTCGGTTTGATAAACTTCAGCAACAACAATCATATTGCTTGTGTCAGCCATTTCAAGTAAACCMTCATCGCCAACCTTATCGCCAGCTCTTGCATTTATTTTCAGGATCTGACCATTCTCAGGGGCCCTGATTGTGGTGTCTTTATATTCCTGGAGYGCCCTGTTCAATGATGCTAAAGCCTTGTCTAATTGATTTTGGGCTTTGTTTATGTCTTGGGGCCTAATCTCTTTGATCTGGGCAAGKGTATTGCGTGAGCTTTCAATGTCCGACCTTAATGTACTGAGCGTGCGTTCACGGTTGCCGATCGCTTTAGCAAGGTCTGAATTGGCAACATCGGCGCGGGTTCGGTAGCGATCCCGTTGCAATTCAGATACACCGCCARCTTTAAATAATGATTCATATCGCTCAGCTTCAAGCTTTGCTTCCYTCTGCTTTGAACGGGCTGAATTTACKTCTGCATTCAGKGCTTCCGTTTCTCCTGCAAGCTGCCTCTCTAGGCTTTGAACTTTGAACTCCTGGGCGCCAATTTCACCTTTTTTTGCTCCTGATCKAACAAGGGCAAGCTCGCTCTGGGCCACCTTCACCTCCTGTTGAGCTTCCTCCAAACTTGCCTTACGGGCTAAGGCACTGTTGAGGATGGCTAAAGGGGTGCCAGCTTTAACTATTTGATTTTCCTCAACTAATAGTTTTTCAATGCGATCACCACTCAGGGAGCTGGGCAGTGAAATTTTGCGAATTTTACCCTCTGGCTCTAGGCGSCCTAGGGCMGAAACTTGCCTTGGMGMTGGGGCAACCACTTGCTCAGGTTTATTTAAGCCGCAGCTAGCAAGAAGTAATGGAGYTGATGTTGCCAAAAGGCARCAAGCTATTGCGCTAAAAAATTTYGGATTACTTGGCTTTTTGCATRGCATGATTGAATGAGGCAWATTTRAAAAAGACATAAGTTTAAAATTAATTTAAGCTTTGATARTTTTCTTTATTATACTGMCGGGCTCTGCCAATGGCAAGGCTATTGTTTTGCACATCTTTTGTGATGGTTGAGCCAGCGCCGATCACAACATTTGAGCCAATGGTTAYCGGTGCCACTAAAACACTATTAGCACCGGTTTTACTATTRTCGCCAATGGTGCTGAGGTGTTTGTTCTTGCCATCATAATTTGCYGTTATTGTTCCAGCACCCACATTAACATTTAGGCCAAGTTTTGCATCACCAATATARCTCAAATGGTTKACCTTTGATCCTGAGCCAATARTACTTTTCTTAACTTCTACAAAGTTGCCAATACGAACGTTTTCACCAAGATCAGCTTGAGGTCTCAGGTGTGCGAAGGGGCCAATGTTGCAACCATCGCCTATTTTTGCAGAATTAATTACCGACATTAATACGGTTGCATCATTACCTATTTCCGCATCGATGATCAGTGAGCCAGGGCCAATGCGGCAGGAGTTACCAATTTTGCAATTGCCGCGGAAGTGGCATTGGGGTTCAACAACAACATCACGGCCAAATTGTGTTTCTTCGGAGATAGTGCAGCTTTTAGGATCGATAAAACTCACACCTTCCTTAAGCCAATGTTGCCGGATTCGATCCTGCAGCATGGCCTCGCAATCAGCCAGCTGTTGGCGATCGTTGATGCCTGTTATTTCAGATATGTCGCTCACTATTAAATGTTTAGCATTATTGAGCATTGCAATCGTATCGGTTAAATATAATTCTCCCTGATCATTTTCACTGCTTAAGGTTGGCAATACCTTTTTGAGGGCGCTCCATTTAAAGCAATAGATTCCTGCATTTATCAGCTTRTTTTGGCGTTGCTCGCAATCGCAATCGCGATCTTCAACTATTGCAGTAACCTCCCCATCATTATTGCTAAATACCCTTCCATAACCATTGGGGTTTTCTAGCATTGCCGTTAATAGTGTTGCCTCGGCGCCACTTTGGCAATGCATAGCCAGCAGTTGCGAAAGGGTTTCTTGCTTCAGCAAAGGCACGTCGCCATTTAGCACCAGTAGGTTGCCATCAAATTCAGCAAGCGGGGCCATGAGCTGTTGAATCGCATGGCCTGTGCCGTTTTGCGGCTGTTGCAAAATAAATTCAGGCTTGCCCGGATGATTCTGAAGYTGCTGTTGCACCCGTTCAGCCTGGTGGCCAACAATCAACAGCAGCCGATCCGGGTTGAGACAAYTGCTGTTTTTRATTACCCGCTCTAGCAGGGTTGCACCGGCAAGRGGTTGCAATACCTTCGGCAGGCTGCTTTTCATGCGGGTGCCTTTACCTGCAGCTAGCACTGCTACAGCGAGCATTGGCCCTAAGCAACTGGTCGGGAATCTACCGGCTTCTAGGCCTGAATTCTTGCGAGGTCTTGCCAAAAGCTGGGATARGAAACAGCCGCRGCATCAGCCCTTGCCAATTTGCTTGAACCATTGGCGCCAAGGGCGGCAATGGCCAGGCTCATCGCCACCCTGTGATCAGTTTCACTATCSAGMTGGGCTCCATTCAATTTTTGCTTGCCGGGAATTACKAGGCCATCGGCTGTTTCCTCTAGTTCAGCCCCCATCGCCCTTAATTGGCGTGCCATTACCGCTARGCGATCGGTTTCTTTAACCCTTAATTCAGCGGCATCTTTGATCACGCTGGTGCCTTCGGCGGCTAGGGCAGCCACAGCAAGGATTGGGATTTCATCCACAAGTGTTGGGATCAGCGCGCCGCCGATATTGAACGCCTTAAGCGAGGCTGGTTTAACCCTTAGGTCGCCCACCGGTTCRCCGGCAACCAGCCTGTGCKCCAATAATTCCACCGCTGCACCCATTTGCTCTAGAACCGTGAGAATGCCGGTGCGGCTTGGATTTAGTCCCACATTTTCCAAGATTATTTCCGAGCCAGGAATCAGTAACCCGGCCACAAGCCAAAAGGCCGCAGAACTGATGTCCCCTGGCACCACAACTTTTTGGCCATGGAGATTGCTCCCCGGGGTTAACTGCACCTCAGGGCCCAAAGCGGCGGTTTGCTTACTTTCCAATTGGGCTCCAAATGCCTTCAGCATCCGCTCGCTGTGGTCGCGGGAAAGCGATGGCTCAATAACTGTGGTRACACCTKTKGCAGTTAGTGCAGCTAGCAAAATTGCACTTTTWACTTGAGCGCTGGCCACRGGAGTGTGAATGGTTGCCCCAAGTAATGCTTTTCCATTAACTGCCAGGGGAGCCAAGTTTCCCCCCTGGCGACCAGTAATTGATGCCTCCATTTTTGATAGTGGCTGCACCACCCTCCCCATGGGCCGCTTGCGTAGTGATTGATCACCATCAAGAACAAAATGCCGCCCTTCCCGGCCAGCAAGTAGCCCCAGCATTAGGCGCATGGTGGTTCCYGAATTTCCGCAATCSAGAATTCCAGKCGGTTCTTGGAGGCCATCAAGGCCAACCCCCTGCACTCTTACGATTTCACCAGCTGCAATCTCAGACACCWCAACCCCCATRGCCCTTARGCAGKTGGCGGTGCTTAGGGGGTCTTCAGCTGGCAGCAAGCCTTCAATTTCGGTAGTTCCTTCTGCAATCGCACCAAATAAAAGGGCTCGATGGGAAATTGATTTATCACCTGGTACACGGATGGTTCCACGCAAATTGGYAGCGCCGCCATCAATTTGGATGCATTCAGYGGCCATAGGTGTTGAGCTGTTAGGCCAAATCCTATGGATTAACCAAGCATCAAGCCCCCATCCGGGTCCAGGGTTGCCTCCCAACTGCGTTGGTCGTAAAGCAATTCCGCCAGGCTGAGGCCCGCCATTTCCCGTTCCATTGCCCGTAGGAGCCTCTGCTGCAACTGCATTTCCAGCTGCTCCCCCGCAGAGGCCGCAGCTTTGGCATCAACTGGAGCAAATTGAGTGAGCCTTGGTTGCCTCCAGCCACCAACGGCGTTTAAMACCGCCTGAAGCGCCAATTCATGGGGGGGGRCCTTGAGGCGATAGCCGCCATTYCTYCCCCTTGTTGCCTCCACCAGGCCAGCGCGGCGCAGCTGAAGCAGCAACTTCTCAAGCATCGGTGCCGGCAAGTTTTGTCGGTTTGCTAGTTCAGGGCCTGAAATACTGCTATTTGGGTGGCGGGCTAACTCCACTAAAGCCCTCAGGGCAATGGTTCCTGCTCTTGTAAGCATCAAGCCTTTGCTTTTTCAGCTAATCGTTCAAGTACGTGTTCCAATTGCAGGCCAAATAGGCTTGGGTCTGGGTTGTAGTTGCCATTATTCATATCTTTGTTTGAAGCCAAATCAGCTAATCCAAGTTCCTGCCAGCGGTTTGTAATCCGTTGCTCTAATTCTTTCGATCTGCTCAATGGCTCGCCCCATTCATGGCGTTTTTCGGGACCAACCTTCGTGGTGGCATCAATGGCTAGGCGACCACCAAGGCCAAGCCTTTCGCTKGCGAAATCGAGRGAATCAAAAGGGGTGTCTTGGAGCACAAATAAATCCCGTTGGGGATCMACTTGGGCTGCAATAGCCCAAACAACTTGGCGCGGATCGCGCACATTGATTGCTTGATCAACAACCACAACAAATTTTGTGTAAGTGAATTGGGGCAAGGCGCTCCAAAAGGCCATGGCAGCTCGCTTTGCCTGGCCTGGATAGGCTTTTTTGATTGATATAACCGCCAATTTGTAGCTAAGCGCTTCCATCGGAAGGAAGAAATCAACRATTTCWGGCACCTGTTGACGCAGGATTGGCGTGTAGATGCGATTGAGGGCTATYGCCAACATCGCTTCCTCCTTKGGGGGCCTGCCGCTGAAGGTGGTGAGCATTAATGGATTTTTTTGCTGTGTTACGCAGTGGAACCTCACCAATGGTGATGGCTCCTCGAGKCCGTAGAAGCCCATGTGGTCGCCAAAGGGTCCATCTGGGTTGGTTTCCCCTGGGGTGATAGTGCCCTCCAGCACAATTTCGCTGTGGGCTGGCACTTCCAGGTCAACGGTTTTACAGCGAGCTAAATGAACCCCCTCGCCGGCATAAAGCCCAGCGAATAACCACTCSGAAAGTTGCACTGGAATYGGTGTGGCRGCAGCCATCACCAAAAGGGGGTGCACACCAAGGGCAACGGCAATTTCTAGTTTTTCGCCCCKGGCAGCGGCCTTACGCAAATGACCCGCACCACCACGCACACTGAGCCAATGCACCGTCATGGAACGGGCATCCTGTTGCTGCAAGCGATAAACACCAACATTTGGAACCCGTGTTTCGGGATCTCGAGTGATCACTAAACCAAGGGTGAYAACTCGGCCRGCATCCCCGGGCCAGGGTCTTATYAAGGGCAGCTGATCAAGGTTGAGCTGATCTCCCTTTTGAACGATTTGCTGRCAGGGGGGAAAAAGATCAAAGTCGGGRCGAGCCTTCACTAAATCCCAGAGCACCCTGCCAAAGGCTGCTGTTTCCTGCAGACCCTTCGGCGGTCGSGGTTGCTGCAATAARGCGAGGCGGCTACCCAATTCYTCCAGTTGCTCCACCCGCTCAAGCCCCATGCTCCACACCACCCGTTCCACCGTGCCCAGCAGATTGAGCACAAGGGGCATGGGGCTGCCGATCACGTTTTCAAACAACAGCGCCGGTCCCCCCATGGCAAGAACCCTGTCGGCAATTGCTGCCACTTCAAGATCGGGATTAACTGGAGCGGTGATGCGACGCAATTGACCGCGCTGTTCCACCAGCTTCAGAAAATCGCGCAGGGTGCGCTGCGCCATTGGTGCCCAGAAAGTTCACACCTACTGTGGCGCACCTGGCCCTGCTTCCACCGATGCGCGTTTCCTATTTCCACACCCCCGAGCGGGTTCCCCATGGCTCCATGGCTGATGCAGCKGTGGTAATTGATGTTCTACGGGCCACAAGCACGATGGCCTGGGCCCTCCACAACGGCGCGGAAGCCATTCAAGCTTTTGCCGATTTAGATGCCCTCAGCGCCGCCGCTGCCGCTTGGCCCCAGGAGCTTTGTATTCGTGCAGGYGAAAGGGGTGGTGCCAAGCTCGAGGGCTTTGATTTGGGTAATTCGCCGTTAGCGGTAACAGCTGAATTTGTTGCCGGAAAACGTATTTTCATGAGTACCACCAATGGCACCCGCTCCCTGGATCGSGTTTCAACAGCGGCAATGCTTTTTACCGCTGCCCTTGTTAATCGCTCCGCCGTAGCAAAACGTCTTTGCCAACAGAATCCAGAAACGGTTTGGATTGTTGGCAGCGGTTGGGAGGGTGATTACTCCCTAGAAGACAGCCTGGCGGCGGGGGCCCTTGCCGATGCTCTGCTGCAAATTGGCGACACAAGCCTCAAAAAATTGGCCGCCAACGATGAGCTGAGCGCCTCCCATGCCCTTTGGAGCCAATGGAAAACCAACCCAGAGCAGGCCTTGCGCCTCGCTAGCCACGGCCAAAGGCTTGAGCGTTTGGGCGATCACGATGCTGATTTCGCCTGTTGCGCTGCCGTTGACAGCCTGGTGGTGGTGCCCCAACAAACCGAAATGGGAGTTTTGAGGGCCACCTGAGGCTCGGTACAGTTCAAGAAGCGGATTACAGCGGTTTTGAGCAGCTTCCTTGCAGCAGCCCTGCAAATGAACAGCACCCCAGATCCGGATGCAAATTTTGCCCAGGCTGAAGAGTTAATCGAATTAGCAGCCAGGCGGGGTGCTGATTTGGTG
Source organism: Synechococcus lacustris str. Tous (assembly GCF_003011125.1). GTDB lineage: Bacteria > Cyanobacteriota > Cyanobacteriia > PCC-6307 > Cyanobiaceae > Synechococcus_D > Synechococcus_D lacustris. The sequence goes on from NZ_PXVC01000037.1 coordinate 27,381, forward strand.
GGCTTACCTGAAAACTTTGCCTTTATGGGTGAAGAGGCACGCAAATTAGAGCTGGCCCCCAACCTTGCCGAGCGTTGCAGCCGTTTTCTCGTAACGATGGCCCGCCGTTATCAAGTAACCCTTTTGGGCGGCGGCTTCCCGGTGCCTGCAGGGGAAAGCCTCACCTACAACCGCGCCGAATTGGTGGGCACCGATGGCCTTTTGCTTGCCCGCTACGACAAGATTCATCTTTTTGATGTGGATTTGCCAGACGGCAATACCTTCACTGAATCCGCCACGGTTTGCTCTGGAGCCGAACTRCCGCCGGTGGTGGCAGTGCCCGGTTTRTGTCGGATCGGTTTATCTATTTGCTACGACGTTCGCTTTCCAGAGCTCTACCGCCACCTGGTGGGGGCTGGGGCCGAATTAATCATGGTGCCYGCTGCTTTTACCGCTTACACAGGTAAGGATCACTGGCAAATCCTTTTGCAGGCCAGGGCGATTGAAAATACCGCCTATCTACTGGCGCCAGCCCAAACGGGGTTGCATTATGGRCGCCGCCAGAGCCACGGACATGCCCTTGTTATCGATCCATGGGGCACGGTGTTGGCCGATGCGGGCGTTAGCCAAGGTGTGGCCGTTGCCCCTGTTGATCCCAGCCACCTACAACGGGTTCGAGGTCAAATGCCCAGCCTGCGGCATAGGCGGCCTGCMTTGTTCTGAACCCACTGATGCTTAATTACGGTTGGCGCTTGGGGCTGCTGGCATCGGCAGCAGTTGTTGTGGTTGCCACCACTCCTCCCGCCCGYGCCTTCAGCGCCCTCGGCGCTTGGCGGATCAATGCCGACGGGGTGTTGGAGTTGCGCACTACCCCCTTTGCAAATCTCACAGCTTCTTTTGATGCGGGTGGTGCTAACCGGGGTCCAAGGCTTTGGATTGATTTGCCCGGCAGYCCGGCGCGCCCCCGCARCATTGCAGGGGCTGGGGCGRTCCGCCAAGWGCGAATCGGCGGCCCTGAACCAGGAATCACCAGGTTGGTGATCGAATTTATGCCTGGGGTGCAAATAGATCCAAGCCAATTGAAATTAATTGGCACCGATAAAGAYAGCTGGAGGCTGCAACTTCCTAACCAACAAGCTGGATATGTTGCTTTAGGGGAAGGAAATGTAGAACGCATCGATCCRGTGCAGGCACCCGCTGAAACCCAGGTGGCACCGCGGCAACCAATTCGCCCCCTCAGGCCAACCGACCTAGCKCAGGTAACTAGGGGACGCTTTCGCATTGTTATCGATCCGGGCCACGGCGGCCCCGACCCTGGCGCGGTGGGCATTGGTGGAACCCAAGAAAAGGATGTGGTGTTGGAAATATCCCAACAGGTGGCTGAATTACTGCGCAGTAGGGGGGTTGATGTTTTGCTTACCCGCAATGGCGATATCGATGTGGATCTCCCGCCGAGAGCTCAATTGGCAAACAACAGTGGAGCCGATGCCTTTGTRAGCATCCATGCCAACGCCCTCAGCATGGCGAGACCCGATGTGAATGGTTTGGAAACCTTTTATTACCAGAGCCTCCAGGGTAAAAATTTGGCCAGCTCTATCCATTCAGCTTTGATGCAAACGATTCGACGTACGGATCGAGGCGTAAAAGAAGGGCGTTTTTACGTAATAAGGGCCACTCGAATGCCCTCCACCCTGGTGGAGGTTGGTTTCCTCACGGGCGCCGATGATGCTGCCGACCTAATGGATCCAGCCCATCGCCGCCAGATCTCCCTGGCCATCGCCGCTGGCATTCTTGATTACCTGAGGCTTGTTGGTTGACCCTCGGCTCCAAAACTAGTTTTTCAGCCCTACCCAACGATGCCCTTGTGGGCATGTTTGACAGTGGCTTGGGGGGCCTAACCGTGTTGGGCCGATTGCTGCATTTGCGCCCTGGGCAGCCCTGCATATATGTGGCAGACACCGCGCGGGTGCCCTACGGAGGCCGCAGTGAAGCTGAAATTCGCAGCATTGCCGCAGAGGTTGCCAGCTACCTAAAAATGCAAAGCTGCCAAGCCYTATTGATGGCTTGCAACACAACCAATGCTCTGGCCCTGGATGTGGCCCAGGAACATGCAGGGGCCCCTGTGGTGGGCTTGATCGATTCAGTGGCTAAGCGCTTGCGGGGCCGGCGGATTGGTGTGCTAGCAACGCCTGCCACGGCGAAAAGCGGTGCCTACGGAAAAGCCTTGAGGGCAGCGAATGGAAACATCAAGGTTTTAGAGGTGGGCTGYCCATTTTTTGTGCCTGCCGTTGAGCTCAATGACCTTGGCAGCCCTCAACTGCGGGCTGCTGCCAAAAGCTACCTACAACCTTTATTGGCCGCTGATGTGGAAGCAATTGTGCTGGGCTGCACCCATTACCCCCTACTAAAGGCCTTGTTAAGGGAATTAATCCCAACCCACATCGAACTAGTTGATCCAGCCCTGGCGGCGGTAGATGTGCTGAGCGAACTGCTGGCGGCGCCAACACTGAATTCCAAGCAAGCATCTGCTTTCAGTGGTTGCCGCCTATTGGTTACCGGTGATCCCRAAGCATTTGCCGTGGGTGTGGAGCGCTGGCTTGGTTTTAGCCCCAAAGTGGAGCATGTGAGTCTTCAGCAACCCGGTTGAGCCCTCTAAGATCTGGCCAAGCGGGCGAATCCATGACCACGGTTGCAGAACTGCTCCAGCCCGTTGAGTCTGATCTTGAGGATCTGCTTAGCGATCYAAGGGAGTTGATCGGTGCGGGGCATCCGATCCTGCAAGCGGCCGCTGAGCACCTTTTTAGTGCCGGGGGCAAGAGGCTCAGGCCTGGGATCGTGCTGCTACTTGCCAGGGCCATCGATGGTGGTTTGGGACCAAAGCAGCGGCGTTTGGCTGAAATAACCGAGATGATCCACACCGCATCTTTGGTTCACGATGATGTGGTTGATGAGGCCGATACCCGTAGGGGAGTTGCCACAGTTCACAGCAGATTCAGCCACCGAGTTGCGGTGTTGGCAGGAGATTTTTTATTTGCTCAATCCAGTTGGCACTTAGCCAATTTAGARAATCTAGAAGTTGTTAAGTTGCTTTCTAGGGTGATTATGGACCTTGCAGAAGGTGAGATAAGGCAGGGGCTCTACCGCTACGACACCGGCCAAAGCCTCGAAACCTACCTGGAGAAAAGTTATAGAAAAACGGCTTCACTAATGGCAAATAGTGCAAAAGCGGCCGGCGTTCTATCTRATCTAAGTGATGACAARTTAGCTCTTTTATATGAATTTGGAAGGCTTCTGGGACTCGCYTTCCAAGTTGTAGACGAYATTCTTGATTTCACCTCAGACGATGTTCAACTAGGTAAACCATCTGCATCTGATCTGGCCTCTGGAACCCTAACTGCTCCGGTTATTTATGCGATGGAGGAATTTCCAGCYCTGGCTGGAWTCATTGAGCGGGAATTTAATCAACCAGATGATTTAAAACAGGCTTTAGCCCTTGTTGATCAAAGCCAAGGCATCGCCCGTTCCCGCCTGCTGGCCGAACGCTTCGCCCGGGAGGCTGCCAGCTGCCTTGATTTTCTTGCGCCCTCCCAATCAAAAGCAGCACTGCTGGCCCTGCCTGATTTTGTTTTGAGCCGGCTTTACTGATTTGTGAWYTTTTTGGATAGCTCAGCCCAGTTTCAAAAGGCTGTATCGAAGCGGTTTGGTGTGGAAATGGAAATCAAAGTAAGGGTTTTTCGTTTTWGGCCATAGTGCGCTTAGGACGGATCAGTTGGTTGCGATCTGTCCCATGCCTGTTGCTGTTGCTCAACACATCACCCTTACAGATCGCCATGGGCATCCATTGATGGTTTGTGAGTTGCCAAAAGGAATTCGCCGCGATGAGGTGGCGAAGTTACACCATCAAATCCTTGTRCATTTTCATTCTGAGTTGCGCGGGCAAGCCCCAGCTAAGCCCATCCATTTGAGCTGGCCAGAGGTTGTTAATCGCCTAGAGCAAAAAATTGGTTGTTTTGCCTAGTTAGGGGGCTGGCATTGATAATTCAAGGTTCGCCAATGGCCTGAGGGTGTGCTTACTTCTACCCCGATGGCCATTGCTTCCTTGGGATTTTTAGCTGTGCTAAGCCACCAAACCTGGGCATCTTGCCAGGCTGTTTCAAAGGAATCGTAAAGATCGTCTAATTCAGGGTGAGCGCCTCCACTGAGGTCTGTTAACCGATATAGGCGCTGGGCTTGTGACAACGGTGCCAAGTTTTAGGGGATTACRCATTTGATTATCAAGCTTTAAAGCCATGTCTTCTGTCGTCTTCATAACTTCTTCAGCTASAAACCACGAAACTTCTCATTTGTTCACGCAGCTTYGCTGAGTATAAATGCTCTGCCAAAGTTGTTTTTTGATATATATAGTTAATTTACAATCAGTTTGATYTTTGTGGTTTCAAATAATCGCAGCAATTCTCTATCGGTWGTTGCATACACACTTCAACGTTTGGCCGATCTTGGAATCGACAGGGTTTTTGGTGTGCCGGGAGATTATTCTTTCCCAATCAATGATGCTGTTGAAGAGAATTCGCAACTCACCTGGGTGGCATCTGCCAATGAATTAAACGCCGCCTACGCAGCCGATGGCTATGCCAGGCGCCGGGGTGCTGCGATTTTGGCTACCACCTATGGGGTTGGTGAACTCAGTGCAATTAATGGGGTGATGGGATCGCTGGCTGAAAAGCTGCCCGTGTTCCATTTGGTGGGGGCCCCAAGCCTCAGAATTGTTAAGCAAGGATTAGTTGCACACCACAGCCTTGGTGACGGGGTGTTTGGAAATTTTGAACCAATTTCTGCGGCCGCTTGTTGTGTAAGCGCCCGTTTAAGTCCTGAAAATGTTGTTATCGAATTAGAGCGACTAATTGATAAAGCCTTGGAGGAAAGTAAACCTGCCTATTTGYTRMTGCCAATGGATTTGGCAGAGATGCCAATTCAGGGCACCCCCTTTAGGGGTAGTCCGATTGGTTCTATCCGTCAACGCCAAAGTGATCCAACTGAATTGCGCGGTGCACTTGCTCTMGTAACACAAAGAATTAATCGCGCYCAAAATCCAGTGGTTATTGCAACGCGCACATTAGTGCGTTTTGGATTGAGGGATTTATTTGAAAAATTCCTAGAGCAAACTGGGCTCACATATGCCACAGCGCCCATGGATCGMGGCGTATTAACTGAATCCCATCCTGCWTTTYTAGGTGTATATAGCGGTGAGATGTCCCAGCCCAGTGAACTACAACARCTCATTAAAAATGCTGATTTAGTGTTAGATATTGGYGGGTTGATTACAGAAGATCTTAATACTGGAATCTGGACGGATGATGTTGACCCCTCTAAAATTATTAACTTGCGAATTGATTGGGTYCAATCATTAACAGCGGTTTTTACAAGTGTTGCCCTTCARGACATGCTCGAGGGCTTGATTGAATGGCACAAGGATAAAGATACCGCCTATCCATGGCATGGTAAGCGGTTGATTCAACCCTTGGCTCCCATGAAAATTAATGCAGAGGGCATTGAGGCGATGGGCTCTGCATACTTTTATCCGCTATTGCAACGCTTTTTGCGGGCTGGTGATGTTCTTGTGTTGGAAGCTGGCACCTGCATGCTGAAAATTGGCCCAATGAAGTTGCCAGATGGTGTGGATATGGAAAATCAAACCTTATGGAGCTCAATCGGATGGGCTACGCCTGCCGCATTGGGTGTTGCCCTTGCTGAAACTGATCGCAGGGTTGTTTTATTAAGTGGTGATGGAGCCCATCAATTAACCGCCCAGGAAATTGGTGTTATGGGAAGACATGATATCAATCCAGTKATAATTATCTTAAACAATGGGGTTTATGGTGTTGAAAATATGTTGAGCAACCGTAGCCATGATTATAATATTCTTGCCGATTGGAATTATTCAGAATTACCTAATGTTATGGGCTGTAAGAATTGGTGGTGTGGTAAAGCTAGYACTGTGGCTGAATTGGAAAATGCCTTTACTTGTATTAGCAACCACAGTGGTGCTGCTTACTTAGAGGTAATTATTCCTGCGGAGGAGAGTCAACCCCTCCCGCAAGAGTTGATTAACCGTCTCCAAAAGCAGCACACACCAGCCAACCCATAATTAAGAAAGTTTTAGCTTAATTGTTATCGTATAAATAGCATTTCTTGGTAAGTGGGAAGAGGCCAGCGGTCATCATCTATCAACACCTCCAAAGCATCGGCGGCTTGGCGCAGTTTGAGCATTATGGGCAACAGCACCTCTGCGCAGTGCTTCATGTGGGCGGCACTGCCATGGGGAGGGCTATTTAAGGCCTGTTCTAGCAAARCTGATTGCTCTTGCATCTCCCTGTTGAGTGCTGAAATCCTTTCCACTAAACTTGTATCAACTGGTAAGCCCAAACTTTTCTGCTCCATTAAGGARCCACTCATATCGCCAAGGCTGCCTTGCACTGCCGGTTGAATTTGAGTGCGGGCCATCCTCAATGCCAGCTTTGCYTCTACTTCAATGGCAAGWATGTATTGCTCTGCATAAACCTCATAACGGCTTTGTAGTTCAACCCGAGTTAGCACACCTTGGCCTTCAAAAAGGTTTGCTATTTCAGGCCTTTCAAGCACTAGCAATGCATCAGCGCAGGTGGGCAGATTCTCTAGTCCCCGTTCAGCAACAGCTTTGTGATGCCATTCCTCTGAATAACCATCACCACCAAATACCACAGACCCATGCTGTTGCATTACCTGTTTAAGCACTTGGAAAGCGGCATCTTGTAAGGATGCCCCACCTTGGATGCAGCGCTCTAACTCATCGCAAAGCCATTGCAATGAATCGGCAAGGATTGTGTTCATCGCCACTAGGGGGCCAGCAACCGATTGGCCAGAACCAACGGCGCGGAATTCAAAGCGATTKCCAGTAAAAGCAAAAGGCGAGGTGCGATTGCGATCGCCTGGATCCTTGGGGAATTCGGGAAGGGTATCAACACCCAACTGCATAACTCCAGCTRAAGATGATGATTTTGGCTCCCCCTGAAGGATTTGATTAAATACATCTTCTAATTGGCTGCCTAAATATATCGAAATGATTGCTGGCGGAGCCTCATTTGCGCCGAGGCGATGGTCATTGCCCGCTGTTGCTACTACGGAGCGCATCAGGGGGCCAAAGCGATGGACACCCCTGATTACGGCGCCGCAGAACAGCAAAAATTGCATATTCTCGTGGGGGGTATTGCCGGGATCCAGCAGGTTGCCCTGGGTTGAATTACCCACAGACCAATTCACATGTTTCCCTGAACCATTGATGCCAGCAAATGGTTTTTCATGGAGCAGGCAGGCTAAACCGTGTTTTTTGGCGGTGCTGCGCAGCAGGGTCATGATCAGCTGTTGGTGATCCGTTGCCACGTTTGCCGCCTCATAAACAGGGGCAATTTCAAATTGTCCTGGGGCAACTTCATTGTGTCGCGTTTTACAGGGCACTCCTAAGCGGTAGAGCTGCTGTTCAACGTCTTGCATAAACACCTGAACCCGTTCAGGAATTGCTCCGAAGTAATGATCATCAAATTGCTGACCCTTTGCTGAGGCGGCACCAAATAGGGAGCGGCCCACCAGTAGTAGGTCGGGACGCAGGTTTAGAAATGCTTGATCGATTAAAAAGTATTCCTGTTCAGCSCCACAGCTGGAATTAACAGGAGCCACATCTGTGTTTCCCAGGAGCGTTAGAAGCCGCTTGGCCTGGCGGTTCATTGCCGCATTGGATCGCAATAGCGGTGTTTTTTTATCTAGCGCTTCCCCTGTCCAGGAAACAAATACCGTTGGAACACAAAGGGTTACCCCGTTGGGGGTTTCCATCAAATAGGCAGGGCTTGTGATGTCCCATGCGGTGTARCCGCGAGCTTCAAAGGTGGAGCGCAAGCCGCCATTGGGGAAAGATGAACCATCGGGTTCACCCTGAACAAGTAATTTCCCGGTGAATTCTGAAATTACGGTTCCGTCGCTCTGGGGAGCAATAAAGCCGTCGTGTTTTTCAGCTGTGGAATTGGTGAGCGGATAGAACACATGGGCGTAGTAGAGGGCCCCGTGGCTGGTGGCCCATTCCTTCATTGCCTGGGCTACKGCATTGGCAACAGATGGATCGAGCTTGCCCCCTTCCCGAATGGTGCGCTGCACCATTTTGAACTCCTCTTTAGGGAGTGCCTTCTTCATCTTCTCCAATGTGAAAACGTTCTTAGCCCAAAGTTCATCTAGGGGCTTGGCTGTTTCAGCTGGATAGGAACCGCGCAGCTGGATTTGCTCAATAGCACTTAGACGCTGGGGCGAGGGCATGGGATCCGGTGAATCGCTTTTTCCAATTAAAGCCCTAAGCGTCCCCTCAACTGCTATKGCAGGCACYTATTTCCAACTTATCAGCAGCTTGTGTAGCAACTGATACCAAAAAACCTGAGCAAAAATTAGTGAACGCACAAAAAAGCCACCCCWWAYGGGGTGGCTTTCAGGGCATATTTGCCTAAACAGGAATCARTTATTCCTATCAATTAATAGCGATTGCCACCGCCGCCGTAGC
>NZ_PXVC01000038.1 GCF_003011125.1 Synechococcus lacustris str. Tous
AAATGGCCCCCCGTCGCCCGCCTTCCCCCTACGACGACAGCGCCTACGAAAGGGAGCGCTACCAAGATCGCTATCGGGGTGGGCCCCAATCGAGTGGTGCTGGCAAAAAGCCCGGTGAAGGTTTAGCCGGCTTGAAGTTCAACATGGCCACCATCGCCCTGATGGCTGGGGTGATGATTTTGGGCATCGGCATCGGCACCGCCTTAAGCAGTAACACCGCCGGTAGCCAGGGCAATATTTCCAGCAGCCAGCAATTGGATATGGCAGTGCCCGATCCGGAATTTTGTAAGCAGTGGGGTGCTAGCGCCTTCGTGATCGATGTGGAGACCTACACCACGATGAACCCATCCTCAAGCTTTGTAACCCAGCCAAGCCTGCAACCAGGCTGTGTAATCCGCCGCGAAAATTGGTCKGTTTTACAAAAAGAAGGGGCGGTTACAGCTGAACAAATGCGGGAATGCAAGCAGCGGATGAATACCTTTGCCTACATCGGTTCAATCCGAGATAAGCCAGTGGTGCGCTGCGTTTATCAAAACGACGCCAGCCAAAAYAAATTCCAAACCAAGGGCATTGCCGGTGCCGCCGCCGACGACACCGTGGGTGTTACCCCAGAAGCGGATCAGTTCTGAGCAGAACTCTGATCCCGTAGGGGGCTATCGGGGCTGGCAAATACCGGCAGGATTTCTTTGCGGAATGCCGCTGAAGCCCTTGAGCAATAGCGGGCGGGATGGGTAATCAAACGCAACTGACGCCGCACGCTCAAATCGCTCAACATCACCCGATGCAAACCACCGGTGGCYAGTTCCCGTTCAATCGAAACCACCGGTAGAAAAGCAGCGCCCAAACCACTTTGCACCGCATTTTTAATCGCCTCGAGGGAATTGAGCTCCATTTCAATGCGCAAGCGCTGCACATCGAGCCCMCCCCTGGAAAGCAGTTGATCCACAACCTTGCGGGTGGTTGATTGGGCATCYAARCAAATAAAGGAAAGGCGATACAGATCTTCTTTTTGTAATTCCTGCAGCCGTGCCATGGGATGTTTTATCGGCAACACCAAAGCCAATTCTTCGCTGGCATAGGCCACCACCTGCAGCTGCTCGGCCAATTCGTTTGGCACCTCACCACCAATGATGGCGAGATCCACCTGGCCATTGGCCACACTCCAACTGGTACGCCTGGTGCTGTGCACCTGCAATTGCACAGAAACATCAGGATATTTCTGACGAAATAAACCAATCATGCGGGGCATTAAATAGGTGCCYGTTGTTTGGCTTGCACCCACCACAAGGGAGCCCCCCTTGAGGTTRTGGAGATCGTCTAGGGCGCGGCAAGCCTCCTGGCATTGACTCAAAATCCGCTCGGAATAGGTAAGTAATAAATGACCWGCTTCTGTGAGTTGGGCCTTGCGGCCGCCGCGATCAAATAAAGACACATCCAGCTGCTTTTCCAAATTTTGGATCTGCAAACTCACCGCTGGCTGAGTTACATAGAGGCTATCKGCRGCCTTCTTAAAGCTGCCCTCACTGGCGATGGCCCGMAGGATGCGCAGCTGATCAATAGTGAACGGAAGGTCCGCCATCGCTTAACTCTAGGGTGCAATTTCCAATAGCCTTAGTTGGATGGCTACTTCCACCCTGCACAACAGCAGCCTGGTGATGCTGGCTTTGCTGTTGGTGTTTGCAATTTTGCACAGCGGTGGCGCCTCCCTGCGTTATTGGGGTGCAGCCCGCATCGGCGAACGGGCCTGGCGGCTGCTCTTTGCAGCGATCAGCATCCCGGCAGCGGTGGTGTTAGTTGGTTACTTTTTGGCCCATCGCTACGACGGCCTCCGGCTTTGGAATCTGCAGGATCAAGCCTGGATTGTGCCCCTGGTGTGGGCTGGCACCGCCRTTAGCTTTTTCTTTCTGTATCCAGCCACCTACAACCTGCTGGAAATACCGGCATTGCAACAACCAAAGGTGCGGCTCTATGCCAGCGGCATTATTCGCATCAGCCGCCATCCCCAGGCGGTGGGCCAAGTGCTCTGGTGCTTCACCCATCTGCTTTGGATCGGCAGCAGCTTCATGCTGGTTACTTGTGTTGGTTTGATTGCCCACCATTTATTTGCCGTATGGAATGGTGATCGGCGCCTGGCGGCCAGATTTGGCGAWGGCTTYAAAGAATTRCAGGCAAACACTTCAGTAATTCCCTTTCGGGCGGTGCTGGATGGCCGCCARAGCTTGGTGCTAACTGAATTTTTAAGGCCAGCCCAATTGGGTATTGCCATCGCCATTGCCAGCTTCTGGTTTGCCCACCGTTGGATTGGGCTAGGGGCCACAACTTTTGCCCGTTCTTGGATTGGCCACTGGCTTCATTAGCTGTGCTGCCTACACTCCAGATACCCGCCTGCCGTTTCAGATGCCTTCGGCTGCCGAGGTTGCCTGGTTGATTCCCGTGTTACCGCTGGCGGGAGCTGTGTTTGTGGGGTTGGGGCTGATCAGCTTCAACCGCACCGTTAATCGTTTACGCAAGCCCGTGGCTTTGTTGCTGCTCAGCTGTGTGGGCGCCTCAGGGGTATTGAGTTTTGCCGTTTTGGCTGAACAGTTGCGGGGCGCTGGCCCCTATGAGGCCCTKTTCAATTGGGCTAGTGCCGGTGATTTCAACCTTGAGATGGGCTTCAGGGTTGATCCCYTAGGGGCTGTGATGCTGGCTTTGGTCACCACCATCGCTGTGTTGGTGATGGTTTATTCCCAYGGCTACATGGCCCACGACAAAAGCTATGTGCGTTTTTTCACCTACCTAGCCCTGTTCAGCAGTTCGATGTTGGGGCTTGTGATCAGCCCAAACCTGCTGGAGATCTACGTTTTTTGGGAATTGGTGGGGATGTGTTCMTATCTATTGGTGGGCTTTTGGTACGACAGAGAGGGGGCAGCCCACGCGGCCCAAAAGGCTTTTGTGGTGAACCGGGTTGGTGATTTCGGCCTGCTCCTCGGAATMCTCGGCTTGTTTTGGGCCACGGGCAGTTTTGATTTCGAAGGCATCGCCACGGGCCTTAGTGCTGCCATGGCAGATGGCCGCGTGTCTGGTTGGGCAGCAACTGCCCTTTGCCTGTTTGTTTTTATGGGGCCCATGGCCAAATCGGCCCAGTTCCCCCTGCATGTGTGGCTGCCCGATGCCATGGAAGGGCCAACGCCCATATCAGCCCTAATCCATGCGGCAACGATGGTGGCAGCTGGGGTGTTTTTGGTGGCGCGGCTTGAACCCCTCTATGGCCTCTTCCCAGATGTGCAAACGGTKATCGCCGTAATTGGCACCATCACCTGCTTCCTGGGGGCCAGCATCGCCCTCACCCAGATGGATCTGAAAAAGGGGTTGGCCTACAGCACCGTGAGTCAGTTGGGTTACATGATGCTGGCCATGGGTTGCGGCGCTCCGATCGCCGGCATGTTCCACCTGGTAACCCATGCCTTCTTCAAGGCGATGTTGTTTTTGGGTTCCGGTTCGGTGATCCATGCCATGGAAGAGGTGGTGGGCCATGAACCGGCCCTTGCCCAAGACATGCGCTTAATGGGCGGGCTGCGTAAGCARATGCCGATCACAGCGATCACCTTTTTGATCGGCTGCGTTGCCATCAGTGGCATCCCACCTTTGGCGGGCTTCTGGAGTAAAGACGAAATTCTTGGTCAAGCCTTCAACAGCTACCCACTGCTCTGGGTTGTGGGTTTCCTAACGGCCGGGATGACAGCTTTTTACATGTTCCGGCTCTATTTCCTCACCTTTGAGGGGCCCTTCCGCGGCGCTGATCTGCAATTGCGCCAGGAACTGCTCGCAGCAGCTGGTAAACCAGCAAGCGATAAGGGCGGCCATGCCAGCAAGGCCCATGAATCGGCCTGGCCGATGACTTTGCCCCTGGTGGTTTTAGCGGTGCCTTCAATCCTGATTGGCCTGCTTGGCACCCCTTGGCATAGCCGCTTTGCCGCTTTGCTTGATCCWAAGGAGGCAACAGAAATGGCAGMAGCATTTAGCTGGCCTGAATTTCTWCCCCTTGCTGGCGCATCGGTGGCGATTTCCCTAACGGGCATCAGCATTGCTGTGCTGGCCTATGCCTTGCACAAAATYGACCTTGCTAAGGCCGTTGCCGCTCGCTTCCCCAGCATCAATGCCTTTCTTGCCAATAAGTGGTATYTGGATGCCTTAAACGAAAAACTATTTGTGCAGGGCAGCCGCAAGTTGGCAAAGCAGGTGCTTGAGGTGGATGCAAAGGTGGTGGATGGGGTTGTGAACCTCACAGGCTTGCTCACCCTTGGCAGTGGTGAGGGCTTGAAGTATTTCGAAACCGGYAGGGCCCAGTTCTATGCCTTGATCGTGTTTGGCGGTGTGATTGGCCTTGTGGTGATCTTTGGCTCCCTCGGCTAACGGCGAGCAAGCTTGAGATGTGTGTGTCAAACCCAACCGGTGAATGCACGGTTGGCTAGTAATTTCTACACTCCCTCAAGACGCTGCCAAGGATCTGGACGCCTTTCCCTGGCTAACAACAGCCATCTTGCTGCCGATAACGGCCTCCCTGCTGATCTTTTTCATTCCTGATCCAGGCGACGGCAAAGTTGTGCGCTGGTATGCCCTTGGGGTAACGCTCACCACATTTTTGATCACGGTTGCTGCCTACCTGCGGGGCTACGACCCTGATGTGGCTGGGCTACAGCTCTACCAACGGGTTTCCTGGTTGCCCCAGGTGGGTTTGGGKTGGTCGGTKGGGGCCGATGGCCTCTCGATGCCMTTGATATTGCTCACCAGCTTCATCACTACCCTGGCCTGCCTTGCGGCTTGGCCCGTTACCTTCAAGCCAAAACTTTTCTTTTTCCTATTGCTGGCCATGGATGGCGGCCAGATAGCAGTTTTTGCAGTGCAAGACATGCTGCTGTTTTTCCTGGCATGGGAACTGGAACTGCTGCCTGTTTATCTATTGCTGGCGATCTGGGGCGGTAAAAAACGCCAATATGCGGCCACAAAATTCATCCTTTACACCGCCGGCAGTTCACTTTTTATCTTGCTGGTGGCCTTAGCAATGGCCTTTGCCGGCGGCGGCWCGCCAAGTTTTGAATACAGCGAACTAGCGGCTAAACACCTGGGCACTGGCTTTCAATTGCTTTGTTATGGCGGGTTGTTAATCGCCTTTGGCGTAAAACTGCCGATTGTGCCCCTGCACACCTGGCTGCCTGATGCCCATGGGGAAGCAACAGCRCCTGTGCACATGCTGCTAGCCGGGATCCTGCTCAAGATGGGCGGCTATGCCTTATTCCGCTTTAACGCTTCGATGTTCCCGGAAGCCCATGTGCAATTTGCGCCCCTWCTGGTGATTTTGGGGGTTGTGAACATTATTTATGCGGCGCTCACCTCCTTTGCCCAACGCAACTTGAAACGCAAAATTGCCTACAGCTCAATTAGCCATATGGGCTTTGTGCTGATTGGTATTGGTAGTTTCTCGCCACTCGCGGCAAGCGGCGCAATGCTGCAGATGATCAGCCATGGCCTGATCGGTGCAAGCTTGTTTTTCCTGGTGGGGGCCACCTACGACCGCATCCACACCCTGCAGCTGGATGAAATGGGTGGGGTGGGTCAAAAAATGCGCAAGATGTTTGCGCTCTGGACCATCTGTTCGCTTGCATCCCTTGCYTTGCCTGGGATGAGTGGCTTTGTATCGGAATTGATGGTGTTTGTGGGTTTTGCCACCGACGACGCCTACAGCCTGCCCTTCAGGATCGTGATCGATGGTTTAGCGGCSGTGGGTGTGATCCTCACGCCTATTTATTTGCTTTCAATGTTGAGAGAAATATTTTTTGGTACGGAAAATCCAGTATTGGCAGACACCAACATGGTGGATGCTGAACCCAGGGAGATCTACATCATCTCTTGCCTGCTGGTGCCAATTATTGGCATCGGCCTCTACCCCAGRTTAGTTACAGACACCTACAGGGCCACGATTGAACAATTGGTGGCGGTTGATGAATCCAAAATGAARGCGGCCAGTGCACCGCCCTTCCCCTTCCGGATGGCACCGCAATTGAAYTAATGCCCCTGGCACTACCTAGCTGCGCAGGTTAATCTGCGCCCAGTTGGCCTTAAACCCCTTTGACCCATGCGGGGGACAGTGGGGCCCGTGTGGCCATCCGYTTACTGCAAGATGCAGCGGAACGGGGCGATATCGACCCTTGGGATGTTGATGTTATTGCAGTAATTGATGGTTTTTTAGATCAGTTRCGTCAAAAACTKGAGTTGCCAAGRCTGGTGGCAGCAGCGGGTGGCAGTTATGAACAAGATTTAGCAGAAAGTAGCGAAGCATTTTTAGCGGCATCGGTGCTTGTATCCCTAAAGGCCGARCACCTKGAGCAGCGCACCTTTGCCCAMGAACTGCYYTGCCCCGAAGAGGATGATTTGCTCAACCTCGAAGCKGATTGGCCGCAGCTGCTGCAATTACCAGCGCGGCCGGAACGGYTGCTACTGCGGCGAACGGTGGCACCACCACCCCTACAAAGGCCCGTAACCCTGGGGGAATTGATTCAGCAGCTGGAGGATATCGCCACTCGCCTGGAGGAACAGGGACCACGGCAACGGCGCCAGGCCCCGAAGCGCTATTCCGATCGCGAGGCGATTGCCCAGGTAACAGCCCTGGCCCAYAGGGAAAAGCTGCCTGAAACCACTGCAGCCCTCAGTGTTTTTCTGGGGAAATGGGGCCCTGGCACCAGCTGGGTTGACTTTGAACAATTGGTAACCGCCTGGGAAAAAGCAGCCCCCGCCGACCTTGATAGCGATCGGGTTGGGGTGTTTTGGGCCCTGCTTTTTCTTTGCTCCCAAGGGCGGGTGGATCTTGAGCAAGATGGCTCCCAGCTATTTGGCCCATTGCGTTTGCGTTGTTTATTACAGGCCGGCGAGGGGGTGCAGCAGGAAATTAGCTGGATAGGGTCAGCGCCGCAGCCGGCCCGTGAACTGCAAGCCGCCTAGGAAAGCATTGATACGC
The DNA here is from genome assembly GCF_003011125.1 of Synechococcus lacustris str. Tous. Lineage (GTDB taxonomy): Bacteria > Cyanobacteriota > Cyanobacteriia > PCC-6307 > Cyanobiaceae > Synechococcus_D > Synechococcus_D lacustris. The sequence goes on from NZ_PXVC01000038.1 coordinate 6,995, forward strand.
TTGCTTGATCTGTTGAGATAWCCGCCATGAAGGCCATGATTTTGGCGGCGGGAAAAGGAACGAGGGTGCAGCCGATCACCCACACCATTCCCAAGCCAATGATTCCTATTTTGCAGAAACCAGTGATGGAATTTCTGCTGGAATTATTACGTCAGCATGGCTTCACGGAAGTGATGGTAAATGTGTCCCATTTAGCAGAAGAAATTGAAAACTATTTCCGCGATGGCCAAAGGTTTGGTGTGGAGATTGCCTATAGCTTTGAGGGTCGCATTGAAGATGGTGAATTAATTGGTGATGCCCTTGGTTCCGCAGGCGGTTTAAAAAAGATTCAAAATTTTCAACGTTTTTTCGACKACACCTTTGTGGTGCTTTGTGGTGATGCCCTAATCGATTTAAATCTMAGCGAAGCGGTGCGGCGCCACCGCCAGAAAGGAGCCTTRGCYTCTTTAGTAACGAAACGGGTGCCAAAGGAGCAGGTAAGCAGCTATGGCGTGGTGGTAACAGATGARCTGGGAAGGGTAAAAGCATTTCAGGAAAAACCCGCCATAGACGATGCCTTAAGCGACGAGATAAACACTGGYATTTATATATTTGAACCTCAGATATTCGASCATATCCCTAGCGATATTCCCTACGACATTGGCGCAAATCTATTTCCTAAATTAGTGGAGGAAGGCTTGCCATTTTACGCCTTGCCAATGGAATTTGAATGGGTTGATATTGGTAAAGTTCCCGATTATTGGCAGGCGATTCGATCTGTTTTGCAAGGTGAAGTTAGGCAGGTAACGATTCCAGGCAAGCAGGTGAGGCCTGGAATTTACACCGGCCTAAATGTTGCTGCAAATTGGGATAAAATCCATGTGGAAGGGCCTGTTTATGTGGGCGGCATGACAAAAATAGAAGATGGTGTTTCAATCATTGGTCCAGCAATGATTGGCCCTAGTTGTCATATCTGCGCCGGGGCAACAATTGATAACTCCATTATTTTTGATTATTCCCGCATCGGCGCTGGCGTTCGCCTGGTGGAAAAGTTGGTTTTTGGCCGCTATTGCGTTGATCGCAGCGGCGACCATATCGATGTGCAGGAGGCCGCCCTCGACTGGTTGATCACCGATGCCCGCCGCCAAGACCTTGTGCAGCCATCACCGGAACAAAAGGCCCTGGCCGAATTGCTCGGTTCAGATCTCGGCAAGGGCTAATACATCCACCAGGCTTTCCTCAGCCTTAATCGCCATCAGGTGYACGCCAGCTGCAATTTTGCAATAGCTGCTCACTTGTTCAGCGGCAATCCGGATCCCCTCCAAGCGGGGATCGGCGGCAGCGGCAAGGCGATCGATCAAGGCCTGGGGGATCTGGGCCCCTGGCACCACACGATTGATAAAACTGGCATTTTTGGCTGATTTCAAAAGAAACACCCCAGCCAGCACCGGTAAACCGAGGGGGTTTGTTATCTCTCYACAAAAACGCCGCAATGCCTCGGGATCCATCACCATTTGGGTTTGTAAAAACCTGGCGCCTGCTGCCGCCTTCCGCGCTGTGCGRCTYTTGAGGCCACTCCAGCTGGGCGATTGCGGATCAGCGGCGGCACCGGCAAACAGGCTGGTGGGGCCATCGGGYAGCACCTTACCGAGGGGATCCAAACCCTGATTAAGGGCCTGCACCTGCWGCARCAAACGCACCGATTCCAAATCAAATACAGGCCGCGCCAGGGGTTGATTGCCAGCCCGCACCGGATCACCGGTTAAACACAACACATTGCGCAGCCCCAGGGCATGGGCTCCAAGCAGTTCCGCCTGGAGGCCAATGCGATTGCGATCGCGGCAGCCCAGCTGCAGCACTGGCTCCAGGCCGCGCTCCTGCAGCAATTTGCAAAGGGCAAGGCTGCCCATGCGCATCACCGCTCGGCTGCCATCGGTAACGTTGAAGGCCTGCACCAACCCCCGCAAACTTTCGGCTGCCGCCAGTGCCCTACTGGGATCYCCCCCTAGGGGCGGTGTAATTTCAGCGGTAATTACCGGCCTAGRGCCCGCTAAGGCCTGTTCAAAACCTGGGGCCATACCTGCCTAATARCTTGGATATCTTCCCAGGCTGCCTACACTGCTCAAGTGTTGCTGGGGCGCAGGCTATGGACGCCCATCTCTCCGAAAGGGAGCTGGAAATCATCGAATTGGTGGCRGCGGAGCTCACCAACCATGAGATCGGCGTAAAGCTCTCGATCAGTAAACGCACGGTTGATAACCACGTGAGCAATATCTTCACGAAAACCGGCTCCCGCAACCGGGTAGCCCTGGTGAATTGGGCCATGAGCAACGGCAAAATCTGCCGCGATGGCCTCAATTGCTGCAACCTGCCTAAGGCCTAGGCAGGGAGGCRTATAGGGCTTTGAAATGGGCCTGCTGTTGGCGATGGCTCACCAATGGCGCTGGATAGCCACGGCTTTCTAGGGGTGCGATTTCACCGCTGATTAGATCAGCACTATTTACATGTTGCAGTTCCGGCARCCAGCGGCGGATATACACCCCATCGCTATCAAAYTTGCGCGCCTGGGTGGCGGGGTTAAAAATTCGCAGCGGTTTTGGATCCATGCCACTGCTGGCACTCCATTGCCAACCKCCGTTATTGGCAGCTTGATCACCATCCACTTCAAGGGCCATGAACCAGGCCTCCCCAAAGCGCCAATCACAAATCAAGTCTTTAACTAAAAAAGAAGCCACGATCATGCGGCAGCGGTTGTGCATAAAGCCTGTTTCCGCCAGCTCWCGCATCGCTGCATCAACAATTGGCACCCCGGTGAGGCCCTGCCGCCAGGCCTCTAGCCACTGGCCGTTGTTCTCCCAGGGRAACTGGCTCCATAGGGGCCGATAGGGGCCATCGGCAAGGCTAGGGAAATGGAACAGGGCCTGTTGGTAAAACTCACGCCAGGCCAATTCCTGCTGCCACACCCGAATCGATTGGCGCTGTTCATCACTGCGGCAATTCTCTAAGCATTCCAAGCTGGCTGCCCAGGCGGTGCGGGCACTGAGGCTGCCGGCCCGCAAAGCAGCACTAAGGCAAGARGTGCCGGCCTCCGCAGGCAAATTGCGACCTTCCTCGTAGTGCTGCAATGCCCCATCGGCAAATTGCYGCAATTGGCCAAGGGCGGCCGTTTCCCCCGGYAAACARGGGCAAATCCCAGCGCCTGGCCACTGTTCCCTTGGCAGGGTGTGAACAAGGGGCATGGCGGCAAGGCAAGCCTGCTGGGTTGCTGTTAGGTCGAGCAGAGCCTTGGGTGCCTCCAGCGGTGCCGCCTTGGCCTGCTGYTGCCAGGCSCGCCAATAGGGGCCATAAACCCTGTAGGGGTCACCGGCGCCAGTGCGCAATTGCTCCGGTGGCACCAGCAATTGATCCCAATCAGCTGCCACCTTGATCCCAGCTGCCTTAAGGGATTGGGCAAGGCTTTTATCGCGCTGGCGYACYAAYGGCTCCACATCACGGTTCCAGGCCACCCCCTCCACCGCAAGCAATTGGGCCAGCTGGGGCACCAGCAAAAGCGGATCGCCCTGCAACACCAGTAGGCGGCTACCGGCAGCGAGCCAACGCTGCTGCAATTCCACCAGACACTCCAGCAAAAACCAACGGCGGGCGGGCGCCATGGTGGGGTGCTGCAATTCAGCTGGATCCARCACATAAAGGCCAGTTAGGGCTGGGCTGCTGGCGGCTTGGGAGGCCAGGCCCAAGTTGTCGGCAAGGCGCAGGTCGCGGCGATGCCAAAACAGCCAGCGGGGGGGCAACGCAGTCATGTCAGTGCAAACCCAGCAACTGCTTGGCCCGGAACCAGGCGGTAACACTCTTGCCATCAAGGGGTTCAGCGCCGCTGGCCAGGGCTGCATCCAACTCAGCTGGTGCCATCAAAAGCACTTCAATGTCTTCGTCGTGGTCGGCGGCAACGGGAGTGGCCAGCGGCTGCAGGTTGCGAGCTAAAAACAGGTGGATCACCTCATCGGAATAGCCAGGGCAGGGYAGCAGTAGGCCKAGGGGATCCCAACGCATGGCGCAATAGCCGGCCTCCTCCTGCAATTCCCKCTCCATGGCCGCCTGGGGCGCTTCAGCAGCTTCAAGGGTGCCCGCTGGAAATTCCAAAATGCGCCGCTGAACGGCAAAGCGATATTGACGCAACAGCACCACCCTGCCATCGGCCAACACCGGCACCGCCAAGGCCGCGCCTGGATGGCGAATGCAGCCATAGGTGCCCTCCACCCCGAGCGGTAAGCGCAAATGTTGAATTTCCATGCGCAGCTTGCGCACCGAAAGGCAGGCCACGGTTTCAAGCAATTCAGCTGGTTCCTGCGGGGGAAGGGATGCCAAGGCTTGGGCTCAATTCAATCCAGTTTGGCGATTAATCGGGCCAAACCGCTGTGGCGGGGAGCTGTTGCGGCGCTGGTTCACTGCAATCAAGCAATAAAKCAGCCAGCAGTTCTGCCGCCGTGAGCTTTTGCCCCGGTGGCCTGAGGTTGGGATCAAGGCTTGCCAATGGTTCGAGCACAAAGCGGCGCACCCAYAGCCGTGGATGGGGCAATTGCAGCTGGGGGCTAAACCGTTTTGCTGTGCCACACCAAAGCAGATCTAAATCCAAACTGCGGGGCCCCCAAGCCACCAAACGCTGCCTACCGGCTGCCGCCTCAAGCTTTTGTAGTTCCGCCAGCAATTGCTCAGGGCTGCCAAGCCATTGCAGCAACACCACAGCATTRAGGAAGKCTGGTTGGCCCGCTGGSCCCCCCACCGGCGCCGTGCGAAATAGGGGYGAACAACGCAGGGATCCAGGCTGCGCCAGGGCGCCTAGGCCCTGGCGGGCTGCGCCCAGCAAGGCAAGGCAATCCCCCAAATTGCTGCCAAGGGCGATGGCTGCTGCCTCAGCCAGCGGTTGCGTTGCATTGGCCCCAGCCATCAAAAGCGCTAAATCCAGCTGCCAGCATTCCTGATATAACAGCGGCCAAGCTGCGATGCTGGAGTGGATTTTGGGCCCCATGACCGCCCTGCCTTCCACCGCAAGCCAGGTGTTCCCCCTGGCGGCCATCACGGGCCATCCCACTTTGAAATTGGCCCTGCTGCTGGCGGCCGTTGATCCCGGTTTAGGCGGCGTGGTGATCGCCGGCGGCCGGGGCACCGGTAAATCCGTGCTGGCCAGGGGTTTACACGCGCTGCTGCCAGCGATTGAAATTATTGAAGGCAGCCTTAATGCGGAACCCGATGGCAGCCAAGCCAGCCGGATAATTCCGGCCCCATTTGTGCAGGTGCCCCTGGGGGTTACGGAAGATCGYTTGCTGGGGTCGGTGGATGTGGCCCGTTCCCTGRCGGAGGGAAGCACTGTGTTTCAACCGGGGYTSCTGGCCGAGGCCCACMGGGGGGTGCTCTACATCGATGAATTAAATCTGCTCGATATGAATGCCCTAAACCTGCTGCTGGCGGCGGTGGGTTCAGGCGTTAATCAAGTGGAGCGGGAGGGCTTAAGTGTTTGCCACCCCTGCCAGCCGCTGCTGATTGCCACCTTCAATCCAGAGGAAGGGGCCATGGCAGACCATCTGCTCGATCGTTTTGCCATCGCCCTTTCCGCCAACCAAACGGTTACTACAGCTGAACGGGTATCGATCACAGAAGCGGCTATCGGCTACGGCGAAAACAGCAGCGCCTTTCGCCAGCAGTGGCAGGAGGAAACCGATGCGATTGCCACCCAACTGCTCCTAGCCCGCCAGTGGTTGCCGGATGTGGTGATCACTGGCGCCCAAATCAACTATTTGGTGGAGGAAGCCCTGCGCGGCGGCGTTGAGGGTCATCGCGCTGAGTTGTATGCCTTGAGGGTGGCCAAGGCCCATGCGGCCCTTGARGCTAGAGATCGCGTGGAAGCGGAGGATCTACAACTGGCGGTGCGCTTAGTAATTGCACCTCGGGCAAAATTGCAACAACCCCAGGAACAACCTGAGCAGCAACCACCAGCAACTCCCCCCCCAGCAAACAACAGCGAAAATCAAGCAGAAGAAAAAGACAAAGAAACAGATAAAGAAGAAAATGAAGCTGAAGCTGAAAACGATGCTGAGAACGAATCTGAGAACGAATCCGAAAATGATCCAAACAACAACGAAGCTGAAGTAGATAAACCACCCTCAGTGCCGGAAGAATTCATGTTGGATGCGGAAGCGATTGCAATCGATCCAGAATTACTATCCTTTCAAGCAGCAAAAAGTAAGGCGGCGCGCAGTGGTGCTAGGGGTTTAGTACTTAGCAATAGCCGCGGCCGTTATGTGAGGCCCATAATTCCAAGGGGCCCCGGGGGGCCGATTGCCGTTGATGCCACCCTGCGGGCTGCAGCGCCATATCAAAAAAGCAGACGGGAGCAACAACCGGGGCGCAAATTAATTGTTAAAGAAGTAGACATTCGAGCAAAACAATTACAACGYAAAGCTGGCGCCCTGGTGATATTTCTGGTGGATGCCAGCGGTTCGATGGCCCTAAATCGAATGCAAAGCGCCAAAGGTGCTGTTTTGCGCTTGCTTACCGAGGCCTATGAAAACCGAGATGAAGTAGCCCTCATCCCCTTTCGCGGCGAACAGGCTGAGGTGTTGCTACCCCCCACCCGCTCGATCACCGCAGCAAAAAGACGGCTGGAAACCATGGCTTGCGGCGGTGGATCGCCCCTGGCCCATGGCCTGGCCCAAGCGGCAAGGGTGGGGGCTAATGCCTTGCAAAGTGGCGACCTRGCTCAGGTGGTGGTGGTGGCAATCACCGATGGCCGTGGCAATGTGCCCCTCTCTCGCTCCTTGGGGTTACCAGAAGCGGAAACAACGGTTGATCTAAAAGAGGAACTAAAGCAGGTGGCCGGCCGTTATCGCTTGCTGGGAATAGAGCTTTTAGTTATYGATACCGAACGCAAATTTATTGGCAGTGGCATGGGTAAAGAGTTAGCGGAAGCGGCGGGGGGCCGCTACGTGCAATTGCCTAAAGCCAGCGACCAAGCAATTGCAGCCATCGCCCTCGGTGCCCTAAAACGCTAAAAATAATAAATTCAATCAAACAAACAAATAATCTTTAAGGCTAAATTYAACTGCCTTTGCTTGGTTTACGCAGCTCTGGATATAACTCATCAAAGAATTTACCCAGYCCCACGGTTACACTGCGCAGCCCATTAACAAAATTTGGATCASCGCTCAGTTTTTGCACATCGCCACCGATGGCGTCGTAGCGGCGGGTGAGCTGTTCTGCATTGCTAACAGTGCGCTTTAGCTCATTAATRGTTTTGGGATTATCAAAGGCGGAAACTATATTATTTGTGTGCTTCAAAGTGGCATTGGCTTGGGCTGTAGCCAGTTTGAGATTTTTAATAACCGGATCAGCTTCCTTCACCGCCTGTTGCAATTGCAATACCAATTGATTGCCACTCACGAGCACTGCATCGGCCCGTTTTGCTGTGATGCCAAATGCCTTAGATGTTTTGCTCACTTCCGTGAGCGTTGTGGCGCCCTTAGTGATCAAATCTTGTTGTTCTGCTTTTGCCAATAGGTTTTGCATCATCCCCATCACTGAGGTGAGGCTTGGGGTGGGCACCCCATGCACCAGGCCATTGGCGCACACGATCAAAGTTGGATCGCAATTGCTCGCTAGGGGGCCAGGGCCCTTAGGGGCTGCAATGGAGCTGGTTTCCAAAGCAACTTGTGCATCACCCCCCAACAGGGAACCACTGCGCACTTGGGCGCTGATCGGCCGGGGTAAAAGCAATTGCGKATYTGTGATTCGGCCCTCTACCAGCACCGTGTTCCCCTGGGGCGACACCTTGCKCACAACACCCACAGGCACACCTCGAAAGGTAATTGTGCTCTTGCTKGCCAAACCGGAGGCATCGGCAAAACGCATCTGGATCGGATAGCTTTTTTTGCCAAACAAAAARCCGGAAAGCCAAAACCAGAGCCCCACCCCTCCGGCGATGGCSGCCAAAAGTGAAAACCCGATGCTGGCTTCTTTAAGGCTTCGACGCATTAGMTGAGTAGAGCTCTTTGGGCTGCATTGGTCCGCTCAGGCTACCGGTTCTGAACTGAACCACATAGGGATCTGTACAACAGCGGAATTCCTCCACAGAACCCTGCCAGCGCAACTCGGCTTCATAGAGCAACACCACCCGTTCAGCGGCCCTTTCAATTGTGCTGAGCACATGGCTCACCACCACAGAGGTGCCATTGGCAACCCTTGTGGTGGTAACCATCAAATCCTCAATGCGGGTGGAAGCMACCGGATCAAGCCCCGCCGTGGGTTCATCGAACAGCAGCAGGGGGAAATCCTGGCCAGCGCCGGGATCATCCACCATGGCGCGGGCGAAACTAACCCGTTTTTGCATGCCCCCWGATAGTTCCGCCGGCATCATCTCCTCCGTGCCCGCAAGGCCAACGGCATCGAGGCAGCGGGCCACCCGCCGCTTGATCTCAGCTTCCCCAAGGCGGCCATCGCGGTAGAGCAAAAAACCAACGTTTTGCAGCACTGAAAGGGAGGCGAGCAACGCAGGGCTTTGCGACACCAGGCGCACATCAGGGGGATGGCTCTGATCGAGGCGCAGGTAGCGCTGGGGCTCACCAAACAGCAGTAATTCGCCGGCAGTGGGCAATTCCAAACCCGCCAACATGCGCAGGATTGTGGTTTTACCTGCTCCGGAGGGGCCCACAATCGCCAGCCGCTCCCCTGGCATCAATTGCAGATGCAGATCGGAGAGGATCCTTCTGCTGCCGCGATTCAAGCTCACACCCCGCAGCTCCACCACGGGCAGGTGGGAATGGTTGAAGGCAGCGCGGGATTTAGTCATTTAGGGGTTGCTCTTCTCATTACAGTKACAAGTTGATGCTGCCAAGGCCAGCGCCATGGCTCAGCCAGCCGGCGATCACCACCGCCGCGACGAATTGGTAAAACGCTCCAGGCGCGCGGTGCAATGGTTGCAACCGGGCCTGGTGGTGAAGCGCTGGGTGCTCACCTCAGCCTTGGGGCTGGTGATGGCCCTCTTGGGRGCTGCCATCTGGGCAGACCTCAAACCGATCTACTGGACGATCACGGCAATTGAAACCCTGTTGCGCTCCCTAGCCGGGGCCGGGCARGGTTTCACTGGTCCATTGGTGTTGGTGGTGGGAGCAGGCCTAATTCTGCTTGGTCAAAGCCGYAGTTTTGGYTCGATTCAAAGGGCATTGGCGCCCCATCAAAGCGAAACCGCCCTGGTGGATGCCCTGGTGGCCCAGCGACGCCTAAACCGGGGTCCAAATATCGTTGCCATCGGTGGCGGCACCGGGCTATCCACGCTTTTRAGTGGCCTCAAGCGCTACAGCAGCAATCTCACGGCGATCGTTACGGTGGCCGATGACGGCGGCAGCAGCGGGGTGCTGCGCCGGGAACTGGGGGTGCAACCCCCTGGAGATATTCGCAATTGCCTGGCGGCCTTGGCCCGGGAGGAGCCGCTGCTAACAAAGTTATTTCAATATCGCTTCACCGCCGGCAGTGGTTTAGAGGGCCATAGTTTCGGCAATTTATTTATATCTGCCCTCACAGCAATCACMGGYAGCYTGGAAACGGCGATTACCGCCAGCAGCAAGGTGCTTGCGGTGCAGGGCCAGGTGGTGCCAGCCACCAGCTCTGATGTGCGCCTCTGGGCTGAACTGGAAGATGGCAGGCGCCTGGAGGGGGAATCAAATATTGGTAAGGCCGATAGCCCAATCGTGCGGCTGGGTTGCACCCCGCCACGGCCGGCGGCTCTACCAAGGGCCCTTGAAGCGATTGCCCAGGCGGATTTAATCGTGCTTGGCCCCGGCAGCCTCTACACCTCCCTGTTGCCAAATCTGCTGGTGCCCCAATTGGTGGAAGCGATTGGCCGCTCCCAAGCACCACGGCTWTATATCTGCAACCTCATGACCCAACCGGGCGAAACCGACGGCCTTGATGTGGCAGGCCACCTGCGGGCAATCGAAGCKCAACTAGCCACCCATGGGGTGCAGCGGCGTTTATTTGATGCGGTGCTTGCCCAAGAGGATCTGGCCAGTGGCCCTGAGCTCAACTATTACCGCGCCCGAGGCGCTGAACCGGTTCATTGCGAAGTGGAGGCCCTAAGGGCCCAGGGCTATGAAGTGATGTTGGCGGCGATGCAAGGTAAGAAACAACGCAGCGCCGGCAGGGCCAGTAGGGGAACCCTGCGCCATGAACCGCGCAGCTTGGCCTTGGCTGTAATGCGCTTCTACCGCAATACCAGATCAAATTAGTAGTAAAAAAATTTAATTAGTGGGCGTCTTGTAATTCATAAAAATCGGGCTGAACGTAGTCTTTGCGCAGGGGATAACCAACCCAATCTTCAGGCATCAAAAGACGCTTGGGCAAGGGGTGACCGCTGTAGGTGATGCCAAACATGTCGAAGCATTCCCGCTCCTGCCAATCGGCACCGCGATAGAGGGGATAAAGGGATGGAACGCTGAGATCACCGCTGCGGGGGAGGCTCACCTCAAGCCGCACCTCGGTGGTGCCATTGCCATCACTGCTGCCCACCTGCACCAGGTGATAAAAACTAACCAGATTTTCGCCGGGGCCTTCGTCGTAGGCGCCTTGCACTTGGAGGTAATCAAAACCCTTGGCTTTTAGGGCTGTTGCCACCAATGGCAACGTTTGGGGTTCAACGCCAATGCGTTCAATCCCGAGATGGTCATTTGCCAATGGCTGAGTGTCAAAACCCTGCTGCTGCAGCCATTCAGCCAGGGGGCCTGGGGTGGAATCGGTCATGACTCAAGCGGAAGGGCAATGGWTTCAGRYTTGGCAGGGCTCAAATTGAGCGGTGATATCGCCTCTGCAGCAGCCAGGGCCTGCTTTTGGGATTCGGCCCGCAAGTAGCGGCCATCAATGATTGGCTCCACCGCAGTCATGCGATGGGCAACGGTGTAATAGCGGTGGGTGGGCAATAGGCGGCCCCGTTCCTGCAGGGCTTCATTGCCAACTTTTTTGCGCAGTTTGATMACCGCATCAAAAATTGCCTCCGGCCGAGGCGGGCAACCGGGCAGGTAGAGATCAACGGGGATCAGCTTGTCTACCCCCCGCACAGCGGTGGTGGARTCAGCKGAAAACATGCCTCCGGTAATGGTGCATGCGCCCATGGCAATCACATATTTCGGTTCGGGCATCTGTTCATAAAGGCGCACCAAAGCTGGRGCCATCTTCATCGTTACGGTGCCGGCCACGATGATTAAATCCGCCTGGCGGGGGCTGGARCGGGGTACCAAACCAAAACGGTCGAAATCGAATCTGGAGCCGATTAATGCGGCAAATTCAATGAAGCAGCAGGCGGTGCCATAGAGCAGCGGCCAAAGGCTGCTGAGGCGGGCCCAATTATGCAGATCATCAAGGCTGGTGAGGATCACATTCTCTGAAAGGCCAGAGGTGATTTCCGGTGCACCAACGGGGCCACAGCTGGCGGCCCTTAGGTCGCGCAGGGCATCGATAGAAGGGGTGGTTTCACTCATGGCACTCAGCTCCATTCAAGGGCGCCCTTGCGCCAGGCATAGGCTAGGGCCACAAGCAATATGGCAATAAAAATCAATGCTTCGATGAAAGCAAGCAGGCCGAGGCGATGGAAGGCCACCGCCCAGGGATAGAGAAAAACGGTTTCCACATCGAATATCACAAACACAAGCGCAAACATGTAGTAGCGAATATTGAATTGAATCCAGGCGCCACCAACGGGCTCCATGCCCGATTCATAGGTGAGTAGGCGCTCACCGCTGCGGGATTTAGGGGCCACCAATTTGTTGGTAACCAGGGCGAGCACCGGCACCGCCGCTGCTATCAGCAAAAACCCCAAAAAGGCGTCGTAGCCAGGGAGAACAAACATGCCTGAGGGGCTACTCAGTTTTGATGGCACCAGTGTGGCACCGCTGCTGCTGCAATGGGCTGGATAGAGTTGGCTTAAGCACTGGGCCGTTGCCATGGATACACCTGAAATGGATACCCCTGAGATTGATGCGCCTGAATTGGATACYCCGCAAATACCGGAGGAGGAAAGCAACCCGGATAGCCATCGATTTGAATGCCGCAGCTGTGGCTTTGTTTACGATCCAGAAGAGGGGGTAAAAAAGCTAGGAATTGAGGTGGGAACACCCTTTACAGCGATTGATCCGCGCCGCTTTCGCTGCCCCGTGTGCCGCAGCCCAGTGGCTGCYTTCCGTGACATCGGGCCCCGCAATAAGCCGAGTGGCTTTGAGGAAAATCTCAAATTTGGCTTTGGCGTTAATACGCTCACCCCAGGCCAGAAGAATGTGTTGATCTTTGGGGGGTTTGCCTTGGCCGTTGCTTTTTTCCTCTCCCTCTATTCCCTGCGCTGAAATCGAAACCATGACYAACTTTCTGCGTCAAAAGCTCAATGCCCTGATTAAGCCAGTGCTAAGCGCGGTTTTATTGATCTTGCTCACCACCGGTTGCGTTACCACCGGCCTTGCCACAGCAGCTTCCAGCCCGTGGCAAACGGTGCCGCTCAGCACCAGCGCAAATCCCTTGGAT
>NZ_PXVC01000039.1 GCF_003011125.1 Synechococcus lacustris str. Tous
CCCCTTGCCCTAGTGCGAGAGGCGGTAATGAATAGCTTGAGGCCCCAAATACCGGGCAGCCGTTGGCTTGATCTATGCAGCGGCAGCGGTGCCATGGCCTGTGARGCCCTGCTGCACGGGGCAGCATTTGTGCAGCTGGTGGAAGAAAACCGCCGCATTGCTGCCGTTGCCCGCAGCAACTTGGAGGCTTTGGGTGATGCCTACAGAAACAAGTGGCAACTGGCGGTTTCGGATGTTGATCGCTGGCTTAACAGCAGGCGCAACCCRGCCAAAACAGAGATTTTTTCATTGATCTATGGGGATCCCCCCTATCGATCGAATCTTTATGGATCAATTGCCAAAGCCATCTATGCCGGTAACTGGCTTGCGCCAACGGGAAGGCTGTTGCTGGAATGCTCCAGGGATGAAACACCAAGCTGCGAAGCACCCTGGCTAGAGCTAAGCCGCAAGCGTTATGGCCGAACACTTGTGCTGCAGTGGCAGYTCCTAGCCGCCGAGGGCACTGCCCCGGCGATATTGATTCCAGGCGGCAACAAAAAGACCCACCAGGGTTACGGGGATCAAGCCCAGAACGATGCCGCAAAGGAGAGGTTCGATCATCAGCCTGATTTGGTGGATAGAGTTGATTGAAACAACTTAAGGGAGTCGACCCCACCTTGGACCCCTTCCCCCAACTATTGAAGTGATCTGCATTGACGCAAACGGAAATAACAACTGCAGATAACAGGCGAGGCTTGATCACAGCCCTTGTGGGCCTTGCCCTGGTGGCGGCTTTGCTGCTTTCTGTTTTCCTCTACGGCCAAAGCCGTCAAGATCCYTATACCCGCAGCAGCTTGGATCTACAGGGGGATCAAGAGCGGGGCTCAAAGTTGTTTTTAATTAATTGCGCCGGCTGCCATGGCATCGCTGGCCAAGGCTTGGTGGGGCCAAATCTGCATGGCGTAAGCCGTCGCAAGGGAGATTCAGCCTTGATCCAACAGGTGGTKAGTGGTCGCACCCCACCTATGCCTAAGTTTCAACCGGATCCCCAGGCGATGGCCGACCTGCTTGCCCATCTCCATACCCTGCAGTGACMTGCCTAGCGGTGGTGCTGGTGGAAACTGCCGGTCCATTGAACCTCGGCAGTGTTGCCAGGCTTTGCGCCAACTACGAACCAAGCTGCTTAAGGCTGGTGAACCCCCGTTGTGAACTGGATGATCCCCTGGCCCATTTGATGGCAGTGCATGGGCGGCCCTGGCTCGGCAAAGCAGAAACCTATGGCGACCTAGCTGCTGCCGTTGCCGATTGCCGCCGGGTTGTGGCCTGTTCCGGAAGAATTGAAAATCAAGAACGCCCCCACCACAGCCCCAAGGAAGCATTGGAATGGTTGCTTGAACCCCAGGGGGGACCAAGCCAAGTGGCGCTTGTGTTTGGCCGKGAAGACCATGGCTTACACAACAACGAATTACTGCTGGCGGGCAGGTTGCTGCGCATCCCAACGGCKCCCACCTATGGCTCTTTAAATCTTTCCCACGCTGTGGCAATTTGCCTGGCCGAAATTCAACAGCTCCACCAAGCACAAGCGCCAAMCCYCCAGGCCTCCCCATTGGCCCCATTAGCCGCCCAGGGGCACCTTGAGCAAAGCCTGCAGGATRCCGAGGCCCTGCTTTTGGAGGTGGGTTTCCTGTATCCGCACACCGCCAAGGCGCGCATGGCAAAACTKAGGCATTTATTACTGCGGGCCGAACCCAATGGGGAAGAGGTGGCGCTGCTTAGGGGAATGGTGCGTCAACTGCGTTGGGCTATTGGCCGCGATTCTGGGTAAGTTGGCCTGCGCTAGGGCAGGGTTTTGAGCCAACGTTTTTCTGCAAGCCAACCAGCCCTGCTATTGCTGMGGCTGTTGATCCTTGGGGTGGGCCTGGGGGTGTTAACGGGCACAGCCCTAAAACTTTTAGCGCCTCGATTTAGCGGCATCGGAGCGAGTAGCAGGAGCGCCATYGCAGTTGTTAACCGCTCCGACATGGGGGAATTCAAGCCAACCAATGAACTGCTGGATCTGAGCAAAAGATTTAGCCAACTAGCTGCCGCCCAACCAAACCTCAAGGCCGGTGCATTTGTGYTGGTGCTGGATACGGGCAGTTATGCCCAGCTAAATGCMGACACACCTCTACCGGCAGCCAGTGCGATCAAAACACCAATCTTGCTGGCTGCGTTTGAGGCAATTGATCAAGGCAAAGCAAAACTGAATGAGAAACTAACCATCAGCAAAGTTGTTGTTGGCGGTGGTTCTGGCTGGATGGGCAGCCAACCTTTGGGTAGCCGCTTCAGTTTTAATGAGGTKGCAACTGAAATGATTCGCGTTAGCGACAACACCGCCACCAACCTATTAATTCAAAGATTGGGTGGTAAAACCGCCCTAAATGCCAAATTTCTCCAATTGGGTTTAACGGGCACTGCAATCAAAAATTGGCTGCCAGATCTTGATGGCACCAACACCAGCACCCCTAGGGATCAAGCAAGAACAATTGCGTTAGTTGAAACCGGTAAGGAACTATCACCCCGCAGCCGCGACCTATTTCGCTCAACCCTTGGCAGCTCCAGAACAGACACCTTGATCCCCACGGGCTGGTTGCAGGGTTTAGGCGGTGGCAGTGATGAGGTGAATGCTGCCCTGCTCAGTAAAGGGGTGAGGGTATTCAATAAAACCGGTGATATCGGTATCGCCTACGTGGATTCCGGTTTGATTGAACTAGCAGATGGCCGCCGCGCTGTTGCCTCTTACATGGTGAAGGGTCCATTTAATGATCCCCGCAGCACCGATCTGATCCGAGCGATGGCAGCTGCCACCTCCCAGGTATTGAGATGAAATTGATGATGAAACTAAAAATGAAATTAACTTTTTGGCCCGCCGTATTAGGCGCCCTGTTGTTTGAAACATTGATCCTGCCAAACCAGGCCCAGGCCCAAACAGA
This sequence comes from Synechococcus lacustris str. Tous, assembly GCF_003011125.1. Classification (GTDB taxonomy): domain Bacteria; phylum Cyanobacteriota; class Cyanobacteriia; order PCC-6307; family Cyanobiaceae; genus Synechococcus_D; species Synechococcus_D lacustris. The sequence goes on from NZ_PXVC01000039.1 coordinate 2,952, forward strand.
GCAATTCCGTGCCGGCGTGGTGCGGGCCCTACCAGGCCAATTGGATCGCGGCTTGATGATCAACGACAACAACCCAGAAGTAGTGAAGGGTGCTGGGATTTTGTTATCAACATTTGATGGTAAAAATCGCCCCGTACCTGACGCCCATTTAAATCTGCCCCTCGATGGCAGTTTTGAATTATTTAGCCATCACATTTTTGCTGGCGTTGGGCCAAATCCAAACAGCACCCTTTGGCTTGGCATTGTGCTGGGCAATCGCACAAACAGGGCCATAACGATCCGAATGCCCTCTGGAGCCAGCTGGCTATCACAACCGGATGCCCCTTTTCTACCCCTTCCCCACCAACTTGAACACGATGGCTTGAGTGTTTACGCCGGGCCTGGCTCCCGGGCCGCCGGCGACCTAATCGCCGGCGCACCAAGGCCCAGCTGGTTGCCCGCCAGCATCWCCCTGCCCCCCAATAGCAGCCAATTGGCTTTTAGTTTGCCGATCCCTGTGAAGGGYTTGGATCCATTGCTAAATGGCCGCAACTTGCAGGTGCGCTTYGAAAGCGATGGCCCTGTGGCCCTAGCAAGCCTTGCCTTGATCAGTGATAACCCACCCAGCCCGGAGCAATGGCTTGCCCTGCTTGATGGCGGTTTGAGCGARAAGGAACACGTGCCCACCCCTAAAGGGGCCCCGGGGCCAATCATTTATTCGCGCGTTAGTGGGGTGCAACAGGGCAGGCGCTGGAARGGTGTGCTCAGYGATCCGGGCAGCAAAGTGCTGCAGATTGGCGATCAGCCGGTTTCATGGCCAATCGCCAGCCTGCAAAAGGGAACCTTCGGCACTGGCCAGGTGCAATCAGCCCAATTGCTTGCCTATTACCCCAACACAGCCTGGGAAGCCCATGGCAACTACGGCGTGGAATACGACCTGGATTTACCCCTGCGCAATGGCGGCAAGCAAACCCAACAACTGGCYYTAAGCCTGGAATCACCCTTAAAAAGCGACCGCAAGGAAGGGGGCCTGCGTTTTAGAAATCCGCCSGGGCCAGCRATCTTTTTTCGAGGCAGCGTTGAGCTGCGCGGCCTTGATGGCAATCCAGGCCGCAAATATCTGCACCTGGTTCTACGCCAGGGYGATTTAGGTAAACCCTTGGGTTTCGTAACGCTTGCGGCGGGTGAACAACGCAATGTGCGGCTGCGCTTGATCGTGCCCGCTGATATCACCCCTGTGCAGGTGCTAACGGTTACACCCTTAGCTGTGAAACAATCCGAACCAGTGCCCGTTAAYTAGTGGTGAGCCAGGTTCGTAAGCGCAGGGTTTATCCCTTTACCGCCATCGTGGGCCAGGCGGAGATGAAGCTGGCCCTTCTGCTGAATGTGATTGATCCACGCATCGGCGGCGTGATGATCATGGGCGATCGGGGCACGGGTAAAAGCACCACCATCCGCGCCCTGGCTGAYCTGCTGCCAGAGATCGATGTGGTGGCKGGCGACCCCTACAACAGCTCCCCWAGCGAYCCCGACCTGCAAAGCGCTGAGGTGCGCAGTAGGGCAGATAAAGGTGAGCTGCTGCCGGTGGAACCACGGCAGGTGCCCATGGTGGATCTACCCCTGGGTGCCACTGAAGATCGACTTTGCGGCACGATCGACATTGAAAAAGCACTTAGTGAAGGCATTCGGGCCTTTGAACCAGGGCTACTGGCCAAGGCAAATCGCGGCCTGCTTTATGTGGATGAGGTGAACCTGCTAGACGACCACTTGGTGGATGTGTTGCTGGATTCAGCCGCCTCGGGTTGGAACACGGTGGAACGCGAGGGGGTGAGCGTGCGCCATCCAGCCAGGTTTGTGTTGATCGGTTCAGGYAACCCAGAGGAAGGTGAATTAAGGCCCCAGTTACTAGACCGCTTTGGCATGAGCGTTGAGGTGCGCACGGTGCGCAATGCCCAGCAGCGGGTGCAGGTGGTGGAACAACGCAGCAGTTTTGATGGCAACCCCGACGGCTTTTTGCAGCAGGTGCAAACGGCCCAACAAGCACTGCAAACCAAGGTGGTGGCAGCCCAGGAACGGCTAGCCAATGTGCAGCTAGATCCCGACTTGCGCTTAAAAATTTCCGAGGTGTGCGGCCAATTGAATGTGGATGGTTTGCGGGGAGACATCGTTACCAACAGGGCGGCTCGGGCCCTTGCGGCCTATGAAGAGCGTTTGGAGGTGAGCGATGAGGATGTGGCCAGGGTGGTGGCCTGTTGCCTGCGGCATCGCCTACGCAAAGACCCCTTGGAGGCAATCGATTCAGGCGAGAGGGTTGTGAAGGTGTTCTGCCAAGTATTTGCAAGGCCTATGCCAAAGGATTTAAGTGAATTTGAACTAGCTCAATGCGAATCCTTGGCATAGATCCAGGCCTGGCGCGGGTGGGTTATGGCGTRATTGAAACCGGCCCACCCATAGAGATGTTGGATTGCGGCATGATCAGCACAGAAGCGGGCAAAAGTGAAGGCCAGCGAATGGTGGAAATCGCTAATGATCTACGCCAATTAATYCGCCGCTGGCAGCCTGATTTAGCTTCTGTTGAAAAGTTTTTCTTCTACCGCTCCAGCAACACAATTGCGGTGGTGCAAGCGCGGGGAGTGTTGATCATGACCCTTAGCCGCTTTCGAATACCAATTGTTGAATACCCCCCAATGCAAATCAAACTCGCCCTTGCTGGCCATGGCCATGCCGATAAAAGCGATGTGCAAGATGCSGTAATGCGTGAATTAAATCTTGATGAACGGCCCAAACCAGACGACGCTGCTGATGCATTAGCAGTTGCTTTAACGGCTTGGTTTCAACGGTGAAGGCAAGCTATCGCAGGCGCTTTCGTGAGCTGCGCCTGAATMAATTCAATGCTGAATATGGCAAACAAAAAGAACAGCTACTAATTAATGCCGTAGTGAAAACCCTRTCGGAATTCAAAAGTAAACAATATTTAGGTATTTTTTGGCCCCTGGCTGGAGAGCCAAACTTGCTGGCCCTTGGCCAGCATTGGCCTGGTCCCCTGGCCCTACCGGCGGTGMTCGCTAAGARCGAAAGGGAGGCTGCTCGCCTCAGCTATCTARCTTGGCCCCCAGATGGGCCCCTAGTAAAGGACGCCTGCGGCATTCCAGCACCGGCATKCCATGGAGCCCTAAGGCCAGAGGAAATTGCCCTGCTGCTGGTGCCGGCTTTAGCGGTGGATCAAAGCGGCATTCGGCTCGGTTATGGCGGTGGCTGGTACGACCGGTTGCGCCAGGATCCAACTTGGCAACAGGTGCCGGCCCTAGTGGTGTTGCCCCAGTGCTGTGTGGTGGAGCAATTGCCAAGGGATCCCTGGGATGTGCCTTTTGCCGGCTGGATCACAGAAACGGGATGCCAGCGGCTGCAACCTTGAACTTCCGTTGCAATGAACACCAACGGGCTTTTGTTTTTGTAAGGATGCCTTGGTAACGGGTAAACAGCTTTGCTTTCCAGTTCCGCTTCCATGCCACAAAAAGGCAGCCATCAAACCAATAAAACCAAAAKCGCCGCTGCTGGTGATAAGCGCCCCAATCAAGCCCTAGAGCTGATGATTGGTTCATTGGTGGGAATGGTTCAAGTTGGCAGGCTTGATCAAGCCGGCAATGGCTTTACTGGCTTCTAGGCCCTAGCTAGATTTRAAAGAGTTAATAAATGCAAGTGATGCTTTTAAGCAACAGGCCAGCAATAACCCTTGGTTTAATAACTACTTGCTTACTTGTTGGCCAAGCGCTGGTAATTCCTAATGCCGCCCGAGCCCATGGGGTGGAAACCAACTTTTCTGGTTTAGAAGCCAGCGGTTTACTGCAATTAAATTCCCACTTCTCCACTGGTGAACCTTTAGTTAATGCTGAAGTGCGTTTGCAATCACCAGATGGCAGCAAAACCCTGARGCTGGGGCGCACCGGCAGTGATGGCAGCTTTAAAGCAAAAATGCCGGCCCAAGCCAACCGCGAATGGGAACTGGTGGTGGATGGCGGCCCTGGGCACCGCGATTATTTGGAATTAGGCCGCTCGTTACTTGGCATCAGCGCCTTAGGCTCATTGGCATTAATTGGAWTCATTCGCCATGGCAAGCGGCAGCGCCGCCCTTGATGAAATTGTTGCCAAGTTAAAAGGCAGCAGCGATCCCAAACGTCGTTACGAATATGTGCTGTGGTTAGCCAAAAAATTACCGCCCGCCCCTGCTGAATTGCAATGCGAAAGCAATCGGGTTAAGGGTTGTGTGTCGCAGGTTTTTGTGCAGCCACAGTTAGATGAAGGCCTTCTGCAGTGGCAGGGTGATGCCGATGCCCAAATCACCAAGGGATTGCTAGCCCTTTTAATCACTGGTTTAAACGGGCTAAGCGCAGCAGAAGTGGTTGCMGTTGATCCAAGCTTCATGGCAGAAACAGGGCTCCAGGCCAGCCTCACCCCATCAAGGGCCAATGGCTTCCTTAATATCCTGCGCCATATGCAGGCTCAGGCGGCTGCCCTTGCAGCCACCGCTTGATTAATAGGATCGATAAAAAAGGAACCGTTTAGATGGCAATTGGCATTGGCTTAATTGGGCTTGGCACCGTTGGCAGGGGTGTGGCCGAGATCCTGCTTGATCCCAAAGGCAGGCACCCTTTGGTGGCAGAGCTCGAGTTGCGCCAAGTGGCGGTGCGCAGCCTGGAGCGAAGCCTTCCCCAAGGCCTAAACAAGGAATTGCTCTGCACCGATGCCGCTGCGGTTGTAGCCAATCCAGMGGTGGATTTAGTGGTGGAGGTGATGGGAGGGTTAGAACCAGCCCGCAGCTTGATTCTTGCCGCAATTGCAGCAGGTAAAGCGGTGGTAACAGCGAATAAAGCTGTRATCGCCCGCCATGGCGCTGAGATAGCAGCTGCCGCTGCTGAAAAAGGGGTTTATGTGTTGATGGAAGCGGCTGTTGGTGGTGGCATTCCAATTCTGGAACCCCTTAAGCAATCCCTGGGCGCCAATCGCATTGAACGGGTTAGCGGCATCATCAATGGCACCACCAACTACATCCTCAGCCGCATGGCCCTGGAAGGGGCCAGTTACCCAGAGGTGTTAGCTGATGCCCAAGCCCTTGGTTATGCAGAAGCCGATCCTGCCGCCGATGTGGAAGGCGGGGATGCCGCAGATAAAATCGCCATTATTGCTGGGCTTGCCTACGGCGGATTAGTTGATCGAGCTGCCATTCCAACGGAAGGCATTAATCAACTACAAATACGCGATATCAACTACGCCCGGGAACTCGGATTTGTGGTGAAGCTATTGGCTGTGGCTGAACGGCACAGCAGTGATAGCGATGGCACTGAGGTGCTTGATGTGCGYGTTCATCCCACCCTGGTGCCCCTTGATCACCCCTTAGCTGGGGTGAATGGCGTTAACAACGCAATCCTGGTGGAAGCTGATCCGGTGGGGAGGGTSATGTTCTATGGCCCTGGAGCCGGCTCCGGMCCCACCGCCAGCGCCGTAGTTGCCGACATCCTCAATATTGCYGCAATCCAACAGGTGGCAGGKGCAAAAGCAGGCCTAGATCCCTTGCTAGCTGCCGGCAGTTGGCGTTCCTGCCGGCTAGTGGATAGCACYATCACCCAGCACCGCAATTACGTGCGTTTTCAAACCGCCGACAARCCAGGTGTGATCGGTCATATCGGTAGTTGTTTTGGCGCTGAGGGTGTGAGCTTGCAATCAATCGTGCAGTTTGAATCAAAAAATGCCGGCGCTGAAATTGTGGTTATTACCCATGTGGTGCAGGAAAGCAATTTCCAGCGGGCCTTGGSAATGATTTTATTGCGGCCTGAGGTGGAAGCTATTACCWGCTGCCTACGTACGCTTTAGMTCAATTGATAACTGGGTTCCCTCACAAAGGCAGCCCAGTGTTCAGCTCGAACCTTGCCTGTGGGCTTAGGTAAGGAATGATTCGATCAATCGCGAGAAGCACATGCGACTCCATCAGGGCGATTGCATTCACCTCCGTTGTGATCCCGATCTCTACCAAGTGATCGGCGTAGATGATCGCCAGGGCCGTTGTTGGGTGAGGCGCTGGCCTCTGCAGGCAGAAGGGTCACCCGTTTTTGAGGTTTCGCTAAATATTGTTGCCAGCACCCCAAAGCCATAGGTTGGTGCCGCAAGCGCAAACCACCTTGGTTAGGTCACTCAAAAGCTGGTTTTATATCCCCTTAAGCCTCTTTTTAGGGTTAGCTGGCTGCGCGAAAAAGCAGGAGCACCCACCTCTGGTGGTTGCCAGCTATGGATCGATCGACACGATCGATCCAGCCCAAGCCACCACCTCAAGCGCCATGCAATTGATTGCGGCCCTTGGCGACCCCCTCTATGGCATCAATGCCAGTGGGCAGATCGAACCGCGGCTGGCAGCAGCCATGCCTGAACTGAGCAACCAAGGCCTTAGGGCTGTGATCCGCTTGCGCCAGGGGGTGCATTTTCACGATGGCAGCGTTTTTAATGCCGAAGCGATGGCCTTTAGCCTGCGCCGGTTCATTGCMATCGCCAAACTTAGTTATGTGGTGGGTGATCGCATAACTGGCGTAAATGTGCTCGGCCCCTATGAGTTGGAGCTAATCCTGAGGCGTCCCTTTAGCCCCCTAGCTGCACTACTTAGTTCCACCAGCCTCACGCCGGTATCACCAAAAGCCTATAAAAATCATCAGCGCAGTTTTTTAACGGGCGGCTTCGTTGGCACGGGCCCCTATCAACTCAGTTTCTATAGCCCCCAACTGCAACGGCTAAAACCATTTAATAAATATTGGGGTGCAAAAGCGCGAAATAACGGTGTTGCCTTGGTGGGTATGGGCAGTTCCACCACCTTGTTTGGCGCCCTTAATGCCGGTGATGTGGATGTGCTGCTCTCCAGCAGCCTGGAACCAGATCAACAAAGGGCTCTCCACCAAAAGGCCACCCGTGGTGTGCTCAAGGAAGGGGTGGGGCCAGCCCTTGAAATCGGTTATCTGAGTGTGCTCAGTGATCGYCCCCCCTTAAATCGGCTGCGTTTGCGTAAAGCCCTTGCCCTAAGCCTCAATCGCCCCCAGATCAGTGCAAGGGTTAGCGACAACATTCGCGACCCCCTCTATGGCCTAGTGCCGCCAAGCCTGCCCGGTGCCAGCGCCGGCTGGCCGCAACAAAACATTCCGGCCGCCCGTCAACTGCTTAAACAAGAGGGTTATTGCGGCACTAAACGGCTGGAGTTGAACCTCACCTATCGCTCTAATGTGCCCACCGATCGMCTGTTTGCCCTTACTTGGCAGGAACTGCTGAGCACAAAATTGGCCGATTGCCTCCAGYTGAGTGTTACTGGCATGGAATCCACCACCGCCTATAAACAACTGGGGGATGGCGCTTTTCAGCTRATGATGCTGGATTGGTCGGGGGATTATCCCGACCCTGATAACTATTTAGTGCCGTTGCTGGCCTGTAAACGCCCCCTGGGCTATGTGTGCAAAGAAGGTGAAAGTGCGGCCAGCGGTAGTTTTTGGAGTGCCCCAGGGCTACAAGCGCAATTGATCGCCACCGAAGAGATCAGTGGGCCAGGGCGAATAAAAGCGCTTAAAACCGTGCAGCAGCGTGCCGCCCAAGGGGTTCCCTATCTGCCGATCTGGCTGGTGCGATCAAGGGCATGGGCAAGGCCCCCAGTGAGCACACCCCGCTTTGATGGCAGCGGCCGTTTATTGCTAGCTGATCTACAYCGCCAGGGGGAAGCAAATTAGTTATGGATCGTGGCAACCAGCTATTGCGATATGTGGGCAGCCGTTTGCTGCTGGCGCCGGTGATGTTGTGGTTGATCGCCAGCTTGGTTTTTCTGTTGTTGCGGGTTGCMCCCGGTGATCCKGTAGATGCACTGCTTGGCAGTAGGGCAAGTGAAGCGGCTAGGGAACAATTGCGCCAACAATTGGGATTAAATCAACCACTACCGCTGCAATATCTTGATTTTTTAACTGATCTACTTAAGGGCGATCTCGGCACATCACTTGTGAGTGCAAAGCCGGTGCTAAGGATCGTGAGAGATGCCTTGCCGGCAAGTATTGAATTGGGTTTTGTTGCCCTTGTGATCGCTGCCGTGCTGGGTTTAATCGCCGGCTTTAGTGGAATAGCAAAACCAGAGGGAAAGATTGATTTAGCTGGGCGCTTATATGGCATCGGCACCTATGCACTACCAAGTTTTTGGGCTGCCATGGTGTTTCAATTGGTATTTGCAGTGAAGTTGGGCTGGTTTCCAGTGGGGGGGCGTTTCCCTCCCACCTTGGTGCCACCCAATGGCAGCGGTTTTTATTTAATAGATGGCATTTTTAGTGGTAATTGGCAAGTTATTACAGCTGCCCTACGCCATCTAGCCCTTCCTGCCTTCACGCTTGGCCTATTACTAAGTGGCATTTTTGATAATGCCCTACGCCTAAATCTGCGGCGGGTGCTCCGTTCCGAYTACRTGGAAGCAGCCCGCAGCCGTGGCATCAGCGAAACCCAAGTGGTGCTGCGCCATGGGCTGCCGAATGCCCTATTACCAGTGCTCACAATCGCGGGAATAACAGTGGCATCTTTGGTGGGGGGAGCACTGTTGATCGAAGTGATCTTTTCATGGCCRGGTATTGCCAATCAACTGCAGGAGGCKATCAACAGAAGGGACTATCCGCTCGTGCAAGGAATTGTKGTGGTGGTGGCCACACTTGTGGTGWTGGTGAGCCTGGTGGTTGATGTGCTGGTTGCAATTTTAGATCCGCGCATAAAATTCTAATWTTTAACTTCTGTAATTTCAGMTAATGGCTGCAATTGTTTTAGCCAACTGCGATCAATCACATAGGCCTGCACTCCACCTTGATTGAACTTACCAATCAGTGGCGTTTGCTTAGCTGCGATGCTAGAAATAAAACCAGCTTGAATTTCCAATAGCATTGATTGCACCTGCAGCGGTTCTTTACCAACAAAATCGGCACCAAGTTGCATTATTGGCTGTTCCTTTTCGATGCGCACCGCAGAGAAATGACTGGCGCCTTCAATAACAGCTAAACGGTTGCGTTTATTAGTTAATTGCTGAAAAGGAAGCAGTTGTTCCCTTAAAGGTGAGGTAACTAAATCAAGGCTTCCACCAATCATCAACACAGGTAAATCAAGGGATTTCAAGCCATCTCGGCCCCACAGCAAACTGCCAAAGCCATTGATTGCCACAACCGCATCCAAACCTTTGGCGGGGTTTGCCATTGGCAAAGCGAGGTTGGTGAGTTGGCATTGCAACAGAAAGGAACTATCGAGCACAGGAATAGAGGCCATCGCCCTTTGGCAACGCTGCTCCAAACCTGGCTGCAACTCGGCGCCTGCCCACAGCAAACCAGCCACAGCCCCTAGGGAATGGCCGATCAGCATGAACCGCGGCGGTGTTGGTTGGCTGCCGAAATGAAATTGCTTGGCTTCGATGGCAGCACTAACTGCATCCAGGTCTTGCAAACGCACGGGCAGGCTTTCAATGCCAGGTAAGGCCTGGCGACCCYCCAGCAAACCCCGCACAGCATCGGCATCACTGCCTTGATGTTGGATAGCAACCACAGGCCAGCCCTGGGCCGCAAGGCCCCGCCCCAGCCAGGCCAATTGTTCAATTGAGCCACCGAGGCCATGGCTAAGCAACAGCCAATGGCTTGCCGCTTGGTTTGATTTTGGCCACCACAACTGCAACGGTATTGATGCTTCGCGGTGGGGTACCAAAAGGCTTTGCTGTTCTGAACTAATTGGCAGCGCAGCRGGCAGTGCCACAACCKCCTCAGGCAGAGGCAGGGCCTTCAATTTRTTTTGCAAACTCACCTGTTGGCGCAATTGCCCCCTTAGCCGCCCCGCYAAWTCGATCAGKGCATCTAAATCAAGGCGCAGTTCTGGTGTGGGGGCAGCCCGCAATAGGTTGAGGGTGCTGGARCCATTGTGTTGTTGCATCAARTTGAGCAGCAATTCRCCGCCATCACCCTGGGGTGGCCGCAGCAACCTCCCCAGCTGTTGCACCARTTGCTGCCCGGCCCAACTATTTAGCAATGGGCCAATCGAATTACCCTGCAGGGGCAATGGTTGCAGTAGCAAAAGGCGAATGTTTTGCTGAGTTTTGGCATCTAACAGGTTTAACCAGGGGCCCAGTTCAAGGTTGTTGCCGGGTTGGAGGGCCCAATCCTCCAGTTGCTGGAGCTCGAGCGGCASMTCTAAACCAGCAACCCTCACGCTTAAACGTTCAGCYGCTACCCCTGGGTGTTGCCATAAGCACAGAAATGCCAACAGCAAGAAAACCTTGCTTGAAGGTTTGTAGAACAGGGTTGGCAGCCGAGGCAGAAACAACAGTGCAACTCGCCAGGTGGTGGCTGCAATTTCCCCGAACCCTACGCCGGGTGGCGCAATTTCGGGGTGTGGCAGCTCTAGGGGCTGGGGGAATTTTGTTCCTTGGCCCACTTGTATTCAACCGCGTTGGGCTTAGCAGTAGCCAAATTGGTTTTGCCCTTGCYCTTTCCAGTGTTGTTGGCCTGCTGGCCCGCGCTGGCAGTGGCATTTTGCTCGACCGTGGTTTAGCCCTAGGCACTCCACTGCGGCTTGGGGCTGTTTGCTCTATTGGCGCAGATCTAATCCTTTTCCATGCCCATAGTTTYCAAGTTTTTCTCGCGGGTGAATTACTACTCGGTTTGGCGATGGGCTTGTATTGGCCGGCGGCGGAGTTAGCCAGCGCCGAATTCAGCGCGCCMATGCCATCAAGCGAGGGCTTTGCCCTTGCCCGCAGCGCCGATGCTTTTGGAATAGCAACAGGAGCCCTACTGGGGAGTTGCTTGGCCTGGCGCCTGGGGCCTGAGGCATTGAGGCTGATCTATGGGGTTGACCTAWCGGGAATGCTGCTTTTCCTGTGGATAACAAGAAAGCTCCCGGCCCGGGGGCTGCCGCCAGCACCAGCAAAATTACCCGCCGGGAAAGTAAGAACTTGGTGGGGGCAAACCCTMTTGCCTRTTTTGATCGTTTCGCTCTTGGGCACAGGCCTACTCACGCTGCAACAAAGCGCCTTACCGCTGGATCTAGCCAATGGCGGCCTTGCTCGAGCTGGCTTACCGGAAGCTGGAGGCGGCCTATTAATTGTGTTGCAACTAATGCTGGTTTTAGTGCTGCAATGGCCAGTGGGCCATTGGTTAGCAAGTAAACCAGTGGCATTTGGCTTGCGCTTGAGTTTGATTTGTTTTGCTGCCGGCTGCCTGCTGCTTGCCCTATCGGCATTGCATAAGCATGGCTTGCTGYTGCTGCTGCTGGCCCAACCGCTACTGGCCCTTGCCACAGCTGCTTTTTTACCAACGATCACAGAAGCGGTGGTGGAATCGGTGAGCAGCAAAAAGCAAGGTTTGGCCTTGGGTATCTATTCACAAACCTGGGCGATTAGCGGTATTGGTTTGCCGCCTCTGGCCGGATTACTGCTGGAGCACCAGGGTCATGGATTGGGGCTTTGGCTGGGGATGGCTGGGTTRTGTGTAGCTGCCTTGGGCTTGGTCCAACCCTCGTGGGGTAAGGGTTCWGTGCCGTATTCCCAATCGTCGTAATCGGGATCGTTGCGAATTTTTTGATGCAGTTCCTTTTGCACGTCAAAATCGTGGGGCAATGGCAATTCAGGAGAATCTGGGGATTTGCYGGAAGCGTTATCTGATTCWGCTTGCATTAGAACTAAAAATAATTTGAATGTAGTTTGACCCATACCGTAGTAGCCAAGCAAGTTATTGRAACGCTGGAACAATTGAYAAAACGATGACCAGAGTCGTGACCATGGTCTTTGCTATGTTTAAAATTTAAAATCCCAGCCCAATGACTCAGATCAGCGCCAGCAAATTCAARGCATGCTGCCTCAGCCTCATGGAYGAAGTGGCYARCAGTGGCAAAGTGCTCGTGATCACCAAGAACGGCAAACCCGTAGCAGAGCTGCACCCATGCAGAGGTCAGCTCCGCTCCAGYCCCTTTGGCCTGCACCCGCAGTTGCAGCTGTTGGGCGATGTGATCAACCCCCTTGATGAACCCTGGKCCGCACTGCAATGAGCAAACCGTCGCTACTACTTGATACTCACATACTGCTTTGGCTGGATTGCAACGATAAGAAGYTGGGACCGGAATCCCGCAACACCATCAGCGCAGCCTGGCGAGARGGCTGCATAGCCGTGAGCGCCATCAGTTTTTGGGARGCCGCCATGCTTCAGGCGCGAAAGCGAATCGCRCTGCCRGTGAGCGTTTCGCTCTGGCGCAGCAACTGGTTAGCCGCGGGRCTACAGGAGWTACCTTTAAATGGAGATATTGCACTAGCAGCAGTTGAACTGATCGAGTTTCATTCCGATCCTGCAGACCGCTTCATCACAGCCACCGCCCAGAGGAACCAAGCTCAGCTGATTACCGCCGATAACGCAATTCTAAACTGGCCTGGGTTGCTGCCACGCCTTGATGCGCGGCAATAATTAGCTTCAAACTTGGCAAGAACGATGCTCATCGGCCCCGGAGCACTTAACCAACTGGAAAAGGAGGGAACTATCCAACGCTTTTAATAATGTTTTGAATTGGGCTGGCTAACGGTGARGCATTGATAGCATCACATTYGAGCCAYTAAACAGCCTCTTGCCTCAGAGTAGRGCCTATGCAATTGCAACGCCGCCACCGGGAAGCCCATAAAAGCCATCGGGCCGGCTGGTTGCGGGCGGCGGTGTTAGGGGCAAATGATGGCACTATTTCAGTGGCCAGCCTGGTGGTTGGGGTTGCMAGTGCAGGCAGCAAACCAGAAACGCTGCTAATTACTGCCCTAGCTGGATTGGTGGCTGGAGCTGCATCCATGGCAGCTGGTGAATATGTGTCGGTGCAAAGCCAGGCRGATACAGAAAAAGCAGATCTRGCTAAGGAAGCGGCGGAATTGATATCTGATCCAGAGGGTGAATTAGARGAACTCAGCTCGATTTACAGATCCCGGGGTTTAGAGGCCAGCCTCGCCAGAGCTGTAGCTGAACAACTAAGCCTTCAAGGGGCCCTAGAAGCCCATGCCCGCGATGAATTAGGCATCAGCGAAACCCTTAGGGCAAGGCCTTTGCAGGCAGCTTTTGCATCAGCTKTGGCCTTTGGTTTGGGTGCACTGGTGCCCTTGCTGGCGATATTGCTAGCYCCRGCTAGCAARGTGGTGCCCTTCACGGTGTTGCTTTCCCTTGGCAGCCTTTTGATATTTGGTGGCATGGCCGCAGCGGCAGGTGGGGCATCTGTGCGTAGAGGCGCCCTGCGGATGGTGATCTGGGGCGCCGTTGCCATGGGACTCACCTCAGCGGCCGGCCATTTATTTGGGGTGAAACTGTAGAAAACGCAATTATGGGTCCCTTCGCTGTAGTTACCGGAGGGCCTTAACCGGGTTTGGGGAATAAACGAAACCGGTTGCCGCTACTTGTTTATGCAATATCTGCATAAACCTGACGAAATTCTTAAAAACGAATATTATATAAAGAGATACAGATACCAAAGGCGTTCTGCCTCCTGGTACTCGCCGCTTCTCTGCCGTTTCTTGAGGGTTTGGGTTTTATGGCAACCGTTAAAGGCAAATATAATTACATTTCAGAAATACTAAAAGGTACAGAAAGTGATGACACTTTCATGGCAGGTTCTGGAAATGAATAYGCCTTTGGAGATTACGGAGTGGATACTGGTCTTTTCCCTTATGGAAACAATTTAATACTATCTGCTAATTATTATGTTGGTTTCGGAGTAGCGGTAATCTTAGTGCAAGGCAAAATTAATCCTATAGATGTTTATTATCTGGATGGTATAGAGATATTGCAAACATTGGATGTCGCATTGGATTTAAATAAAATCGATAGATTAGTTTGCAAAGAGTATGGATTACCTTACAATTTTATTCAAACCTCACCATCAAGCGCCATTGAAGGTCCATGGAACGAGGACTTAGTTTATAGTGATAGGTTTTTCAATACATTTTTCCCTCTTGGCGATGATATAACGATTTTTGGAAAAACTGATGCTATAAATCGGATTTACATAAATTATAGCAGTAAAAATATTTCAATTAATCAGCGAGATTTGAGTACAACCGATATTTATTCAGTTCTAAATGGTGAATTGCTACAGCATGTGAATGGGAAAAACCTTAACAGTATTATCACCACTGATGCATTGTATCGGAGATTACCAACATCTTCAACATGGGAGAAATGGGGCGCTCAAGAAGGATTTAATTTAATGAAATTTGATCTTTTAAATAATCTGCTTTTCTCAGTCACTCCATCAGCAACAACAATCAATGAAATCGGAACACTAACCACAACAATAGAAACGATAAATGTTGCATCAGGTACCACACTTTATTACTCATTAAGTGGCAATGGAATCACTACTGCTGATTTCTCTTTTGGTGCACTTACAGGTTCAGGAACAATTGCATCAAATGGGTCCTTCTCCTTCTCCCATACTCTTGCAAATGATCTAACAACAGAAGGTGCTGAATCTCTAAACATCAAACTATTTACTGATTCATCCCTTTCAACTCAGGTTGGATCTACTGCATCAGTGAGTATTGCTGACACTTCAGTCAATCCATTTAACCTTGATRTWGATGGCGATGGCAAAATAACCGCCCTTGGTGATGGTTTAATGGTAATTAGAAAGTTATTTGGTGCTGCTTTTGCAGGAGATGCATTAACAAATAAAGCAATGTCTCCAACCTCAACGCGTACCACTGCTGAAATCCATCAATTTATTGAATCTGGTATTTCTACTGGCACACTTGATGTAGATAAAGATGGGAAAACAACTGCATTAGGTGATGGTTTAATGGTAATTCGGCATTTATTTGGTGCTGCTTTTGCAGGTGCAGCACTCACCAATAAAGCAATCAGTCCTGATTCACCATACTTTGGTCCTACCGTAAATTTTGCTGCCGTTGCCGCAAATATTGATGCGATGCGTCCTGTTTAGATAGATCCAAACAACCTCTGGTGTCACAAATTCGCTTTAAGCAGTTGGTGCTGCTGTTGTAGTCACTGGGCGTTTGACCATCCCAACTGCTGATGGTGATTTGCTCCACTACTCAGCAGAGGCATCAGAACCATTGGAATCAACATCAAAAGCACCTGCTGCTGAAGTTGCTGCGAGTTGCTGCCTCAGAAGRGCAGCAGCAYTGGCGGGTCTTGGGTTGGAGTTATGGGGATAGCGAAGGAAACCAGACRGGGATTTATTGCGATATCTGCAAATCTTTAGGAAATMTTGAATTTTGGTCCAAAAYGWCCTAGATTGCGGTCAAAWGAGCAGAAATGCTCTGTGCTCTCTGAACTCAGGTAAAGACTTATGGCACCTGTAATACGCGGCAACTCCTTATACACAATTGTCGATGGTTTGAACTGGCAAGGTGGTGAAAATTATGCGATAAAACTTGGTGGGCACTTAGCATCAATTTCGAGCAGTGAAGAGGATATCTTTTTAAAAGAAAATTTTCAAAGGGGATGGATAGGACTCACTGACACTGCTAGCGAAGGCACTTGGAGATGGACGGATGGATCCCAAGTTACATATACCAATTGGGAAGTTGGGCAACCAGATAATACCCGCGAAATTCAGCATTATGCGCAAGCATGGACCCAGTCAGGCAAATGGGATGATGCAGAAGAAGACACTCCTCAACAATCGATTGCCTTCAATAAACGTTCGATAATTGAAATCCCCTTCATCCGCCGTGGTGATTCTGCCTATGTAATCGTTTCAGGTCCCACCTGGGAAGAAGCAGAAGCAAATGCCGTAAAACTTGGCGGGCACTTGGTGACGATTAATGATGCTGCAGAAAATGAATGGATCGCGACATCATATGGAGGGCGAGGTGGCACCTACAACCCAAGCGGGTTATGGAAATACTGGATAGGACTTAAAAAAACTAACTCTGATGGTGACCTTACATGGATTTCAAAAGAACCACTCTCATATCAAAATTTTCATCAGGGATCAAACGCGAGTAGTAACGAGTACGCATTCATAAATTTATGGCAGACTCAACTCTCGTACGAAGGAAATAATGGTGTTTGGGTTCCACATGCAAACCTTCACGGTGATTATGACGGAAAGAAAATGACAGGAATAGCAGAAATAAAACTCGCACCCAATAACACCCCCACTGGAACTCCAACGGTTGCAGGAACATTTAAAGTTGGATCTACACTCACAATAGATGCAACAGCAATCAAAGATAGCGATAACTTCACAGGTTATACACCAACATTTAAGTACAATTGGGAAACATCAACTGATGGCACCAC
>NZ_PXVC01000004.1 GCF_003011125.1 Synechococcus lacustris str. Tous
GAACTCATGGAGCGAGGGCTGGTTAGAACCAAATCGGCATCAAAGAGGCGGTGAATAGTTACACTTGCATTCAAAGAGGCGGTGAATAGTTACACTTGCATCAAACAATCCATCCCTGAAACCAAGCTGCATAAACATCAATATCCCGGCAAAACTAATCCCAGCAAGGGCGATTGCTAAGCGAACGGGTTGACGGGTAAGCAAAAGCCAAGCTAGGGGTATTTTTCTTTTCCGCCAAATGATTAAGAACATGATTTTAAAGCCACTAAGGAGCTAAATTGCCAATAACTTTTAGGCCAGAAAGTTTTTCAACCTTCTTGCGATCAGATGGAATCAAACTAATCCTAACGSTTACCACCCTAGCGTCGGTATCAGMGGTTGGATCGGTTGATAAAATATCTCTTTGTTTAACCTGTGGGTCGATCCGAAAAACCCTACCAACTAGATAWTCTGAAAAGCCTCCATTTTCGCTGCGCAACTTAGCAAGCTGACCAATTCGAACACGATCAATGTCACTTTCGTATACTTCAAGCTCCGCTTCCATTTCGTTGCTTTGGCCGATATCTAGAACACCCTTWACTCCTGGTCTTTCGCCACTGCGAGCGTGGATTTGTAGAATTGTTCCGGCAAACGGTGCACGCAATTCTGTGAAGGGTAGCTTCACTTCCTGCCGTTGTAATTCAGCTAGCGCAGTTATAAGTTGTTGATCGATCTCGAGTAATTTTAATTGTCTTGATTCAAGCCCCTCCAAAGACACAACACCCTGCTGTTGCAATTTCCGGTAACGGGATAGTTCAACCCTTAGCAGACGTTGTCTTTCCCTCAGGCTGCTGATGCTGGCCCTGGCCAGAGCTAAATCGGCTTGCGCRTCAATTTTGCTATCAAAACTTGCYAGCAGCGCCCCAGCCTGCACCTGATCACCCACRTCMACGTGGAGCACTGAAACGCGGGGCGTAGTGCCCATGGCACCACTGGGTGCCGCCAGGCGGCGCACATCTCCGGCGGGTAGCAATCGGCCCAGGGCGGTAACACCAAGGGGGCGATCGGGCTTGTTTGCCGGTTTGAGTGCGGTTTTASTGGCAGGAGCGGGGAAAAGCCTGATGCTTGCCATGCTTCCAATTGCCACCAACAGGCCGGCYCCAGCAAGCCMCAACAACCATCTACGCCTCGATTTTTTCACGGCTTCAGCCACTGGGGTGTTCTGCCGGAGGCAGKGGGTCGTCGAAGAGGAGATTCTGAATGTAATTCTCTGCCCAYTGTGGATTAAATGCCGCCTCCAGAACCCTTCTGGTTTTATCGTTTCGCCTTTGCTGTTGGCAATAGTGCAATTGCCCCTGATATCGCCTTTGGCTATCTGGATGATCRGGCGACTGGGGCATGCTCAGCCTTAGCTGTTCTAAAAAAACCTGGTGAAATGCCAACAGATCAGTTAAAAACCAATSCTCTTCAATAGAAGAAGTTGGCCGCACAAACAACACCTGGGAGGAGAAAATTGTTCCCCAAGGTGGCACTTCCCTCACCTGGGAATAATTATTGCGTTTAATTTTTTGCAAGCCTGCTTTTATGGCTGGAGGCAAATCATCATTGGTGGGGGACAAATCAACAATTGCAGCTGAAATGCCAGCTCTGCCAGCAACGATATCAGCGCCAAATAAAGGTAGATTAAAACAGGGATCTGGGAACATTACACAGTGTAGAATGTCTAGATTTCTGCCGATATGAGCCGTTTCAAGATGAATTTTACGAATTCCACGGCAGCGTAGTAATTCATTATTGATGGCCATTTCATCACCTTCCAGTTCGCCGCGCACCTCACGGAGGTTTGCCTCCAAGGGTAGGGCCGCAACCTCTGGCAGATCCTTCCAAAGGGGAAGGAGGGATTGGGCGATGCGATCTACCAATGGATGGGGTGCATTCATCTGCCGCAATACGCAGTTTCTGGAGCCTAAGGGCCACCGGCCAGACCATGATGGCTCTTAAGCGTTGCTAGAGCCCTGATTAATTCTCGCTTTGCCCTTGGCTTTCCGGCACCAATGGAGCTTCAGCTCGCAAATGGTTGCTCGGTTACTTGCCTCCCCCAGCATGATTCTTCGGTTGTTTGTCTTGATTTTTGGTGCCAGGCAGGTAGTGCCATGGAGCAGGAGGGGGAAAGCGGCATAGCCCATTTCCTTGAGCACATGGTTTTCAAGGGAAATGAACGGCTGCCCCCAGGGGCATTTGATCTCCAAATCGAATTCCTAGGCGGCTCTAGCAATGCTGCCACCGGCTACGACGAGGTTCACTACCACTTGATTATTCCGGCCTCAGGCATTGCCGTTGCCTGGGAATTACTTCCCCAATTGGTATTGGAGCCAGGTTTGGAGCTGAAGGAATTTCAAATGGAGCGCCTGGTGGTGCTCGAGGAGCTCTCCCAAAGCGAGGATCAACCAGAGGAGGTTGCCTTTCAGGCGTTAATGCAACTCGCCTGTGGCAGCCACCCCTACGGCAGGCCGATTCTTGGCTTGCGCTCCGATCTAGTTAGCCATCAACCAGATGGAATGCGTAATTTTCAGCAACGTCACTACAAGGCGGCAAACTGCAGCATCGCCGTAGGCGGCTGTTTTGATCCAGAAAAGTTGYTGARCTGGCTAGGTGCTGGACCAATGGGCAGCCTTGATCCTGGCTCTGCAGTGGACACACCAGATGATTTGTTGTTGTTTTGGCAACCGRGGGAGCATTTGTTGCGTKTACCCCGTTTGGAATCGGCTCGACTCCTAGTGGCATGGCCCGCACCTCCGGCCTCAGATCCCCAAGCCCTAATGGGCATAGACCTTTGGGCCAGTGCCCTTGCTGAGGGCCGCTCATCCAGGCTGGTAAAACATCTGCGWGAAGAGCTTCAGTTGGTTGAATCAATCGATGTGGAGGTTCATCCCCTAGAGCGGGGCAGTTTGGTGATCCTTGAGGCGGTTACCGATCTGGAACACCTATCAAAGGTTCGATTGGAATTGCAAAAGTTGCTTAAAGAAGCCCAGGAGGGACTTGGCAAGCTTGAACTTGAGCGCTCAAAACGCATGGTGGCAAATGGCTATACCTTTGGCCTTGAAGCGATCAGTCAAGTAACCCATCACCTGGGGCAAGCGAGCCTGCAAAGGCGCCTATGTGCATTGGATCAACCATTGCGATGGCTTGAGGAATGGGATTTAACAAGGCTTCAAGCCCTTTCAGGCCGCTGGGATTTGCAATCCGCCTGCCTGCTTGAAGTAATCCCTGCTTGAACTAATCCCCGCATGAACAAATTCCCAACAACAATTCAGCCATGAAATCAGTTGAGCTGATCCATCAACCAGGGGCTCCAATCCTTTCGGCTCGAATTGTTTTACCCCTAGGCAGCATCCTCGACCCGATTGGCATGAAGGGTCGTCAGCAGCTCCTAGCTGGAGTGCTAACGCGCGGCTGCGCAGAATTCAATGCTGAAAAATTCGCAAGTTTCGTGGAAAGCCATGGCGCAAATTTACGCTGTGAAGCCGGAGAAGACCTGCTTGTTATTGCACTCAAATGCAATCGAATTGATGCAAATTCAATGGTGCCATTAATACTTGCGATGCTTGAAAGCCCCCATTGCAATGAAGAGCAGATAAATTTAGAACGAGATCTTA
This sequence comes from Synechococcus lacustris str. Tous, assembly GCF_003011125.1. Lineage (GTDB taxonomy): Bacteria > Cyanobacteriota > Cyanobacteriia > PCC-6307 > Cyanobiaceae > Synechococcus_D > Synechococcus_D lacustris. Next base: position 3,636 of record NZ_PXVC01000004.1, read on the forward strand.
ATATTCAGATGCTGAAAAGACTTCAGGAGGATCCTTTTCAGCTATGCMATGACAAATTAAAGCCATTACTTTTTGATGATGGACCCTATAGCAGTGATCCCATTGGCTTCAAGCAAGATCTAAAAAATATTAAACAAAAWAATCTACTAGAGACATCTAAACAGCTAACATGCAGAAAAGCACTGCTYGTTTTAGCTGGAGACCCCCCAGCAGAACTAATTAAAAACTGCAGAGAGAGATTAAACCTATGGAACAATGWACCAATTAGTGCACCAGAACCCAATCCAGAGCCAGCACTTAATTTTGCTTCTGTTGTTTGCAACACTGAGCAGGTGGTTCTAATGATGGGCTTTCGAACTGTAGGCATTGATAATACAGACTCCCTAATGCTTAGGCTGCTTCAAGTGCACCTTGGAGTTGGCATGAGTTGCCGCCTATTTCAGGTGATTCGAGAGGAGCGAGGTTTGGCCTACGACGTTGGTGTGGAATTGATGATGCGTAGATCAAATTCACCAATGGTTTGGCATCTTTCCTGTGCTGTTGGTAGGGCATGCGAAGCCCTAGATGCACTATTAGCAGAATGGCAAAATATTATTCAAGCTCCGATATCAGAGGCTGAACTGCAGCTTGCCGTTGCAAAACTAAARGGGATGGAAGCATTGAGCCGCGAAACTGGAGGCCAAAGAGCCGACCGATTAGCAATGCTCCTCAGCTATGGCTTGCCAGCAGATCACAACGAAATTTGCTTGAAAAAACTTGATCGGATAGAACCAGCTSAATTGCTTGCAGCAGCTCAACGCTGGCTACAAARGGCAAATTTAAGCATTTGCGGACCCAGCTCTGCGATTAAAGAACTCAAACAGCATTGGCAGAGGGCTCAACGTTAGAGCTCAGGGAACTAACCGGCAGTAAAAACGTRCCCCTACGGAATTTAACGGCCCTCTGTTGCATCGCATGGATCGCAACCACTTCRCCCTGCTCRTTTAGGTCTACCAGATCTGCGGGCCGCAGTACGGGCATGGCAGCTGCGGTTTTCAACCAGGGCTGTTGAACCTGGAGTTTTACSAGGCTGCCAACGGCAAAAATTGCTTCTGATGGGTCAGTCAATGTTGAAGAGATCCTTGGAGTGGTGCAGGATGGCGGCAATTACATGGGTTGAGCTTGCGCGCCCTCTTGAACTGGTGGGGAGCCTTAGTTGGGCTTCTGCTTATTCTCACCGGTGGATTGCTCCAACCGGCTATGCCTTGGTGGAGTCCCCAGGCTGGTTTCGGCTTCCATGATTTACCAATAACGGCCCAGGTGCCCGCTTTACTACTAACRGCACTTGTGTGCGGCCCCCGATCGGGAATGCTTGCTGCGGTGGCCTACCTAAGCCTTGGGCTCAGCGTAATACCTGTTTTTCAAGAGGGCGGAGGCCTTGCTTACCTGCAACAACCTTCATTCGGATACCTGGCTGGTTTCATACCAGCAGCCTGGTTATGCGGACGTTTAGCAAAACAGCCAGGTATGGACTCCCTCGAGCATTTAACTGGCACTGCCTGCCTCGGAGTTCTCACAATCCAGCTATGCGGGTTACTTAATTTGGGTTTGGGTAGCCTCGCCCGCCGCTGGGGAGAGAGCCTGCCCCAGCTGCTGATTACCTACAGCCTGATGCCCCTTCCGGCCCAGTTGTTGCTCTGTTGTGTTGTTGGAGTGATGGCCAGGTTGCTGCGGCCTCTATTGCTGGTRAACCGGTGAACAAGCTTTTAAAAGGGCGACGCATCAGCATTKGCCTTGCAATTGGCGTAGTACTKCTGGATCAGTGGAGTAAGTATTGGGTGCTACGCAATTTGGGGGCGGGTAGGGAGGCGGTTTTGTTCCCTGGTTTGATTGATTTGCGCCTGGTRTGGAACAACGGAGCCGCCTTCAGCTTGTTTCCCCAAGGGGCTGCCTGGCTTGGCTTAATCAGCTTTGGMGTTGCGATTTTTTTGCTGCTATGGCTATGGCGCAGGGGAAGCCAGTGGMGCTTGCTGCAACTTTTGGCGGTGGGCTGGCTATTGGGAGGAACAATCGGCAACGGATTAGATAGGTGGCGGYTTGGGGCGGTTGTGGACTTTCTTGATTTTGTGCCAATTAGCTTTCCTGTTTTTAATCTTGCTGATGTAGCTATTAATTTAGCTGTGCTTTCACTGTTGATTAATAACTTGAGGCGGAATTGATGAACCTGGCGGAACTTTGGATTCATCAACATGGAGAAGYGAGCATTTGCCACCCTTTATATGGGCAGATATACCGAATTGGCCGTGATTGCGATGGAGAGATAGTTGTTAATCACCCTGCCGTATCAAAGCGCCACGCTTTACTTGAGCTAAAAGGTCGCCACTGGCATCTCAGMGATAATGGTTCAACCAATGGCCTTAGCTGGCAGGGTTGTTCAATCAAAACAATTAAATTGCAAAATGGAGATCTAATTCGCTTAGGACCAGCCTCTGCAGAAAATGTACCAGAARTAGAATTYCGCCAACTGAATGTTCGACCCTGGATWAATAAAGGGTTTAAAATTTTYAGCATTGCATCCCTCGGAACAGGGTTATTTGGWTTAYTTTTGCTCGTTATTGGCAGCGTGAGTGTGCCCGTAAGGGGCAGCTTAGCWCCTGTTCGTGGTCCGATGGTTCTTTACGATCGCAATAATCGTCCCCTATCAAGCTCAAATAGCAGTGGACACCAAGAATTATCTGGATTAAATAGTTTTTCACCTCATTTAATYAAAGCACTTCTTGCCAGCGAAGATAATCGTTTTTGGTGGCATCCAGGCATTGATCCCATCGGCACATCAAGGGCCTTATTAACAAATTTACTYGGCGGCAAAGTACTTGAAGGCGGCAGTACTCTCACCCAACAATTAGCYAGAAGYTTATATCCCGAACAGGTGGGCCAAGGCGAAACCCTAGGTAGGAAATGGAGAGAATTAATGGTTGCATTRCAACTAGAGGCACGATTTAGTAAACGGGATTTACTGCTAAGTTATTTAAATAGAGTATACTTAGGMGTTGGATGGGGCTTTGAAGATGCTGCTCAATTATATTTTAATAGAGCAGCTAAAGATCTATCATTAGARCAAGCSGCACTACTGGTTGGYTTACTGCCTTCACCAAATGGCAATGATCCATGTGCCTTTCCCCAAGATGCCCTGAGCGCCCGCAATGGGGTGCTMACAAAGATGGCGGCGGAGGGTGTTGTTGCAAACGATGTGGTCCGTCGTGCTAGACGCACCCCTGTGGTTTTGGCAGCGCGGGCATGCGCCGCAAGGGAACGCAAGCCAGCTCCCTTTTATTCAGATCAGGTATATCGTGATCTAGAGAATTTGCTTGGTTCAGAGGTTGCTGGCGAGGGAAATTTCCTTGTTGATACAAATCTAGATCCAGTGCTTCAAGAAGTAGTGGAAACAAAATTGCGCGAATACCTGCAACCCGGCAATGGTTGGGGTGTGGAACAGGGGGCTGTTGTAGTGATCGATAGCCGTAACGGGGCCGTATTGAGCTTGGTTGGTGGAAGGGATTACAACACAAGTCAATTCAAYCGGGCCACCCAAGCCCTTAGGCAACCGGGTAGCACTTTTAAATTAATGACTTACTTGGTAGCCCTTGAGCGGGGCTTAAAACCAGATGATGCTGTTAGTTGTGCACCCCTAGATTGGGGTGGCCAAAGTTTTACGGCTGGCTGCGCTGGCAGTTTGGCCTTAAGCCAAGCCTTTGCCAGTAGCAGTAATACAGCAGCTTTGAGATTAGGTCGCCGTTACGGATTAGATGCTGTAGTTAAAAAAGCCCGTGATCTTGGCATCACAACACCGCTAGCAGCTGTTCCTGGTTTGGTGTTGGGCCAGAGCGAAACCAAACTAATTGAAATGACTGCTGCCTACGCAGCCATTGCCAATAACGGTATTTGGCAACAACCAACCACGATCAGAAGGCTCACGGATGCTGAACCCTGTGCAAATTCAGGTAAGGCTTGCCGCCAACCATCCCAAACCAGATCGAATAATCGCCGGGTAGTAAGTGTGAAGCAAGCYCAATTAATGCAAGCKTTACTGAGGGGGGTGGTGCAGTGGGGYACTGGTAATGCMGCTTCCCTTGGGGGGGCAGAGGGTGGCAAAACTGGCACCACCAATGATGGGCGAGATCTACTTTTTATTGGCTTTGAACCCAGCCGCCACTGGGTGATGGGAATTTGGCTGGGCAACGATAACAGCACTCCMACGGCAGCAAGCAGTGCTTTAGCAGCCCAACTTTGGGCAGATATCATTCGCAGCGCCGGTAGAGGCAGCACAAACGCTGAAGCCCGTTGATGAAAGCACCTCGGCCATGGCTTCTGGTGGTTGGTTTAYTACTTGCCATCGTTATTCTCTCAATTGTTTTGCAAGCTGTTAAYAGTTTGCTKTGGCAATTAAGCTATTGGTTRCCGAGTTGGTTGGTTGGTCCCACATTATTACTTCTCGTTGCAGCAATAGGTCTTTCAATTTATCCACTGTTAAAGCCATGGTTGGGACCAAGGCTAAGAAATTCAAAATTAGAATTACCCAAGGCAGCATCAAACCGCGGCGAAGCCGCGCAACAAAATCTTAACGCCCTGGATCAACAATTAACACAACTTAAGGATCTGGTTGCGAGAGAAGCATTGCTAAAACGCCGCCTAGAAGTTGAGACAWACCTTAAAAAGGGTGACTTAATAGTTGTATTTTTTGGTAGTGGATCTAGCGGTAAAACTTCAYTAATTCGCGCCCTTTTAAATGATCRAATTGGTGAGGTTGGTGCGGTAATGGGTAGTACAAAGATCAGCACAAACTATTTAATGCGCCTRCAGGGCATGCAACGATCAATTCAATTGCGCGATACCCCYGGCATTCTTGAATCAGGAGCCATTGGCCTAGAGCGAGAGCAGCAGGCTAGGGCTGAAGCAACTCGCGGAGATTTATTGGTATTTGTTGTTGATAGTGATCTCCGATCTAGTGAATTTGAAGTRTTACAAGCACTCGCTCAAATGGGAAAGCGTATGCTTTTAGTGTTAAAYAAATGTGATCTTCGTGGCGAAAGTGAAGAACAGCGTTTAYTGCATTTATTACGCSTTCGCTGYAGCGGATTAATTAGAAATGATGATGTTGTAAGTGCCAGTGGTGCGCCGCAATCAATTCCCCAACCTGGTGGAAAACCACTGCAGCCAGCTGCAGAAATCAATCGACTTTTAAACAGATTGGCCCAACTGCTCCGCGAGGAGGGAGAAGATTTACTTGCCGACAACATTCTTTTGCAAAGCAGTCGTCTTTCAGCGATTTCAGAAGAGCTTCTTGACAAACAGCGTTATCGAGAATCAATGCAAATTGTWGAACGCTATGGCTGGATTGGCGCTGGTGCCATCGCCTTAACCCCCCTGCCAGGGCTTGATTTGCTTGCAACRGCCGCCGTAAATGCCCAGATGGTTATTGAAATTGGCCAGATTTAYGGRGTAACCATGAGCAAAAATCAGGGACAACAATTAGCCCTATCCCTGGGGCGAACCTTAGGCAGCCTTGGCCTGGTGAAGGGGGGGGCCGGATTRATTGGCACTGCCATGGGTTTAAACCTGCCCGCATTGCTCGCCTCGAAGGCWATYCAAGCTGTTACCGGTGCTTGGCTAACCCGCTTAGCCGGTAAAAGCTTCATMAGCTATTTCCGCCAACAACAAGACTGGGGCGATGGCGGAATAGCTGCTGTTGTTCGCGAGCAATACGACCTAGAGCGGCGCGACCTTGATCTCAAACGCTTCCTTGAAGAAGCCCTGGCTCGGGTTGTGGAACCGCTGAAACAGCAGGTGCAACAATTACCGCCCCGCCGAGGGCCTCGGGAGGTGGTGGAAGAAGGGGGCCCTGGCGATCCAGTAAAAAAACCACCAACAAATAAACCACCGCAATGGCAATAGATATAACGCCMGTGCTTATTGCWACCCAGCGGCCCCTTTTATTTTCCTGTTTCATATCAATGATTTTTTAACAACAGAAGCCAACTGCTGCAAATGYTCGGAACTTGTATAGGGATTACCGAGAACAGCCTTTAAAAGTGGCAGTTCACGCCAATTTGGCTTRGATAGCCAAWAATTAGATCTTAACAATTCCCTATGACATCTATCGCGCCAGGCAACCTGGTTTTCWGATTCYATTCCCGAGGCRGTAAAACTAAGGAGATGTAAATCACCAGCTAATAACTGCAATGGCATAGACTCAAGCAAATTKCGCAATATTGAGGCACGGGAAAAAGCAGATTGCAAAATATTTTCAATACCTTCAAGGCCCAGATACTGCAAACTCATCCACAATTTCAACACCTCAGCCCCCCGGGTTCCTTGTAAACCTAATTCACCGCCCTGRCTAACCAWAGGCGGCTCCATATAGGGAAGKCCAGTGGAAAAACTATTTTTTAAATGGGCTGGATCCTTTAAAAGCAGCAGTGAGGAAGGCTTGCTAACACCAAGTAGTTTTTGTGGRTTCAAGCTAACTGAATCAGCTAAACCAATCCCTTCAACTCGCCAGCGTTCACTCTCAACTAARGCGCACACRCCACCGATTGCACCATCCACATGCAGCCATACCYCTGCAGATTTACACAATGCTGCCATGTCTCCTATGGGATCCACCAGTCCTTGAATGGTGGTACCTGCAGTGGCAACAACGGCAAGGATCGGTAAGCCAAGCTTTTGAGCTTTATCAAWAGCRGCAGCWACTTCARTTGCCTTTAACCGCCCCTGGCTATCCAGTGGCAATCGCCATAGACAATCAGCCCCTATGCCCATAACCGCCAGCGCCTTGTTTAATGACACATGGGAAGCGGCTCCTGTAATAACAACACAATTTGAGTGTTTTTGYAGTTGAGCTGCCTGGCGCGCGCAAACAAGGGCCATCAGGTTGCTTAAACTTCCACCGCTGGCAGGCACCCCTGAGGCAAGATCACCAAGCCCGATYTCACGGGCGATCCAGCTGCACAARCTGCGCTCYAATCKACTTAAAGATGGGGAGAGTTCCTCMGCYAGAAGGTTGTTATTMAGCCCTGCTGCAATCATCTCAGCGCAAATTGAAACCCCTAGGGAAGGGGGATCAAGGTGGGCCAATGCGCCCGGATGATTAGGCCTATAGGCACCATCCATCAACCCGGCGAGATCACACCAGAGCTGCTCCATCGACTTACCARCATYACCCGGTTCCGCGAGGGGTTGAACGCTTAGAGCGGGCCTAGGTCCGTGGTTATTTGTTGCCTCTAGCCAATCACAAAGTATTTTGCTCCCATGGCCGAGCAATTCCCCCAAGGCGCCCTGGGTTTCATCTGGGCCTGGGAAAGCTCTGGGAAGTCCTGGGGCTTGCAAGCCATTGATCCGTTGATCAACCATTGTGATGGTTAATGGAAACACCCATCAMCATCTGGATGGAGCGGCTGTTGAGGCTGGCTGCAGCTGCTGGCGGTTGCGGGGAGATACCTGTTGCTGCAGTGGTGCTCGACCCAMTGGGAAGGGCGATYGGCTGGGGCAGTAACCGGCGCGAAAAAGAACAAAACCCGCTTGGCCATGCCGAATTGGTTGCCCTGCGCCAGGCAAGCCTGAGCAGCTCCACCTGGCGGTTTAATCAGCACACCCTGATAGTTACCTTGGAGCCCTGCCCGATGTGTGCCGGGGCCCTTGTTCAAGCGCGAATGGGCCATGTGGTGTTTGGTGCTTGTGATCCCAAGCGCGGCGCATTGGGGAGCTGTTTGGATCTTGCTAACAACGCCAGTGCCCATCACCACATGGAGGTAACTGGCGGAGTTTTGGCTGATCAATGTGAGGAGCTACTGGTTAGCTGGTTTAGGCAGCGACGCGGCCAGTACGGAAGATTGGCAGCTCAAGTTCAAGCAAATTAAGCAACAAATCAACATTCGCTGGGGTGCTGTTAGTGCCCATCAGGCCAACGCGCCACACCTCACCGGCAAGGCTCCCTAAMCCATTGCCGATCTCAAYCCCATGTTTATTTAGCARATGGGCGGAAAAGGCTTTGCCATCAATACCAGCGGGRATTCTTACGGTGGTGAGGGTTGGCAGGCGAAGGGAATGGGGCACGTGCAGTTCAAGGCCTAATTCCTCTAGCCCAAGCCACATTTTTTCGCTATTGCTGCGGTGGCGAGCCCAGGCATTTTCCAAACCCTCTTCACAGAGCAGCCTGAGTGCCTCCCGCAAACCAAAATTCATATTTACCGGCGCTGTGTGGTGGTAAGTGCGATCTTTGCCCCAATAAGACTTCAAACCAGACATATCTAAATACCAATTTGGAACCTTGCCCTTGCGCCGTTCAATCTTTTCCTCAGCCCTCGGCCCCATGGTGAATGGCCCCAGGCCCGGGGGGCAACTCAGGCCCTTCTGGCTACAGCTGTARGCCAAATCAACCTGGGCTTCGTCGAGCTTGAGGGGKACAGCACCAAGGGATGTAACGGTGTCGAGWATGAGCAGGCAGTTGTTTTCGCGGCAAAGGGCGCCAATGCCSTCAAGGGGTTGGCACACACCTGTGGAAGTTTCGGCATGCACTAAGGCAAACACCGCCGGCCTGTGTTGTTTGATGGCTGCTGCTATTTGCTCGAGCGCCAAGGCTTCACCCCAGGGAGCTTCAAGAACCTGCACATCTGCTCCGTAGCGGTTGCACATATCCACCAAGCGCAAACCGAAATAACCAATCACCCCAACAAGGACACGATCTCCTGGTTCAACGGTGTTTGCAATGGTTGCTTCCATGGCGGCACTGCCGGTACCGCTAACTGGAATCGTGATCCTGTTATCGGTTTGCCAGGCRTAGCGCAGCATTTCCTGCACTTCGTTCATCAGCTCTAGATAAAGCGGATCCAGGTGGCTGAGGGGGGGCCTGGCCATGGCCTGCAACACAGTGGGATCTGCATTTGATGGACCTGGCCCCAACAACAGGCGATTAGGCGTRGMRATCGGATCTAGCCGTAAACGATGGGACGCACTCACGGTCTCTTTCACAGTGGAGAGCGGGGAATCGTTCACGCGACTAGACAAGAATTGAGGATGTGAGACTAACCATTGGCCGATTCAACGGCCATTCAAATTTGTTTCGGCAAGGTTTTTTGCCATGTGCTCAAAGGGGGCGCGAGCCAAAGTTGGATCACTGAAGCCTGTGGCAGCCAACTTTTCACTTAATACGTCTGCCATTAAAAGAATGCCCCTTGCCGTGGGGCCTGTGGGCACACCCAGGGACTTGTAGGTGTCGTTKAGCCCATTAAGCACCCTTTCGTTCAACACCTGCCAATCACCGGCCACGAGGGCRTAGGAGCCATAGCGCAGGAAATAGTCGAGATCCCTAAGGCAGGCGGATAAACGGCGGGTGGTGTAAGCATTGCCACCGGGMAGTAACAGTTCKGGATCAGCAAGCCAAAGGCGTTGACTGGCTTCCCGGATGATTTCAGCCGCATCSGCATTAATGATTGCTACCGCAGCCARCCGCAGGCTTGATTCAGCGAAATAAGCCTCAAGGCGATCCAACGCTGAGCGGTCGAAATAGCGACCCTGTTGGTCGTAACGGCCGATCAAWCCGGTGATCGCATCTTGCATRGCATCAAGACCAGTGGCCAAAAGCTATCACCCGCAATGCTTTTGCAGCGCCWAAGCCGCCTTGTTTGCCTAGATCYGACAGAAACGGTTACTTGAATCTCGCGGCCAAGCGGCAAATCCGCTGAAATGTGAGYAGTTAATTACACCCCCCATCGATGGCGGCTTCGGTTACCAAGATCGCTTACCAAACCATGCAGCAGGGCAAAAGCTTGCTTGGTATTGCCCACAAACAAGTGAGCACCCAATTGATGGATCTGGTGGCGCCCAAGGCAAATGCTGAAACAATCCCGATAAGAGCCGAAACCYTGCAAGCCTTGCGCACCAGCATGGATTACCTGCTTGAAAGGGATTGGCTAGAGGCAGAACAAGGCTTGTATCCCACCAGCCAATTATTCGATGCCCCATGGCTGGATTGGATGCTGCGCTACCCACTGGTGTGGCTTGATTTGCCAAACATTTGGAACCGCAGGCTGCGCCGGGATGTGCGAGATCTTCCCAACAACGTTGACATCAGCAATTTYCCCGACTACTACCTGCAGAATTTTCACCAYCAAACCGATGGTTACCTCAGCGATCGTTCAGCTGAGCTATAYGACCTGCAGGTGGAATTGCTGTTTAACGGCACGGCAGATGCCATGCGCCGCAGGATCCTGAAGCCATTAAAAGAACGCCTATCAAGGGCAAATTTGGCTAGTGGYGCCCTAAGAATTCTTGATGTGGCCAGCGGCACTGGCCGCACCCTTAGGCAATTAAGAGGTGCATTTAGCAGCGCCCAATTGGTGGGCTTGGATTTATCAAATGCCTACCTACGCCAAGCAAACCGMTGGTTATCTCAATTGCCCGGTGAACTGCCCCAGCTGGTGCAGGGAAATGCGGAGGCATTGCCKTTTCAAAATGAATCCATGCAAGCGGTTAGTTGCGTTTTCCTTTTGCATGAGCTTCCYGCGGAAGCCCGTGAGGCAGTGCTAGCTGAAGCCTTCCGAGTTTTAGTGCCAGGCGGCGTGCTTGTTCTGGCTGATTCAGTGCAGTTGGCCGATAGCCCGCAATTTCAGCCTGTTATGGAAAATTTCCGCAGGGTGTTCCATGAGCCCTATTACCGCGATTACATCGGCGATCAGATCGAAACTCGCCTAAGCAGGGTTGGTTTTACTGAGATCAAAGGAGAAACCTGGTTTATGACACGCATCTGGTGCGCTAGTAAGCCTGAGATTGGCTAGAAAAACGGATGTCCGTGCCCAGTTTTCCACAGGCTTAGGTTCAAGAAACGAAACAAGAAATGGAAAAAACTTGTAAAGGATCTCCCCATCCGTTCAAATGGTGGTGTGCCTGAGGCTRTTGATGACCAACCCATTCCGGGTTAGATGGCTTGAAGGTTGGACCTTCCAAACCGTGTTAATCGGTGGAAGAGCCCTGATCGAAGCCCATGGCTTTGGGGTTTGCCTCCGCACTGAAATTGAGCAGGGTGAAAGCCCTAGGGAAGCTGCCGATCGCTTGGTTCTTGTGGAAGACCGTTTAAGGCGYTCCCTCCGCAATGCCTGGATGCGTGGTCCGCAACATCTAYTGCAAACCGTTATCGATACCGAAACTGCAGACGACGTGCAGTTGCACGACGATCTAGCCCGCAGCGCCCAACACCTGCAGCCTTCAATATCACCTCGTCAAGAAGTAATGCAGGGCTTGAGACGCTAGGAAACCAGCGCCACCCCAACGCATTGCTCGCCAAAACTTGCCATCACCAWCTGATTGCCAGGGCTGGTTACTTATMAATATTTTTAGAAATTGTTTRCGTTGATGCAAACGTCTTTGGAATGGAGTTTTTAAYGGATACTTTGAAATAATTTTTGAATCATAGAGTATGGAATTGATAGCAGCCAATTTATGGAGCCACTGAAGCGGTTTTAGTATTTTTCYTGCTGCCATCACAGCGAACCTAATAGGATTTTGTTAACCACAAAATAGCCTGCCATGCCGGATTTTTCAGCTGATACRGAGCTTTTAAACCTATCGGAAGCTGCCAAGGAGCTCCATGATCTTTTAAAAATAAGCGATCGTGATTGGCATCATTTAAAAACCGATCCGCATAGGCGAGCCAGCGAGCAAATCTCAGCGGCCCTTATCCATGCCCTGCAAGCCAATGGCCCTGGTGATCAAGCAGCTGTTGAATTATTGGAGAGCGCTTTGCGTTGGCTCAAACGAGAACAACGGGATCCCGGTTGCCCCCGTTCCTAACGGCGTTTTGCCATTTGCACCCGGTTACCTCTCGGGCTCCAGCGCACGTCATCAAAACATTGATGCATCAAATACAAGCCCCTGCCTGATAAGGCATCTAAACARTGGGGTAGATRGGCASAGCGCAATTGCTGGGGCAAACCACAACCTTGGTCTTGCACCTGCCATACAAACCAGTTMGGCATCATGATCCTACGAACCCTCAAAATCTTGAGGGGATCTCCGCCGTTACCGTGGCGAACAGCGTTTACGAGCGCCTCCTGCAAACCAAGCTGGATTAAATCTTTATCYGCCTCTGGTACCGGTTCCAACAACAACTCCAAAAGCGGCTGTAGGGCCAAGGTGGAAGTTGTGCTGAATTCACACCAGCGCCAGCGTTGGCAAGAAGTTTGAGCCTGGTTCATCAGGCGCCCATTGCGCAGCGATTCGATCCTATGCAGAGCCAGGCCCTAAGTCGAGGCCGGGATGTTTCAAGATTGCATCAAGTAAGCGAACACCACGCAATTGATTCACGAGGGGCATATGCCCCTCTGGTGCCCCATGGGACCAGTTGAAGTTTTTGGGATAGCGGGTCCAAACACCGTTTGCTTTCCAAGCAATCAACTGCCARAGKTTTTCCCAGTTGCCAGATACGCTGYTMAGKAGTTGCTTTTGCACACGAAAACCAAATCTTCCATTGCTATAGAGCCACCAGAGGGCATCCATGTGRGCCAAAAGATTTGGTTTGAAATTTGCCACCTCGCTGAAATACACATACCCCCTCGCCACAGCCTCCGGCCCCGCCATCTCCCTKAGCAAAGAACTAGTTAGCCGATCTGAAAGCTCAAGCTGCTCGAGCAACAAGGCATCCTGTAGCTGTTCAAATAAGTTGGCAAAACCCTCTGGGCATGGCAACCAGCCCCGCGGAAAGCGGATCTTGATTTCAGCCAACATTTCTGAATCCCTTGCCAATAGGCGCAGTAGAGATCCACTCGCCCAGGAATTTGCCTGCCTTGGTTGAGTGAGCAACCTCTCCCAGATCAGCTCCCTAAGCTCAAATGCCTGCGATTGAAGCTGTGCCCAACAACGCAGTTGCTGTCGCTCGGTGCCTGCAAGGAAAAGCTCAAGCAGYTCATCGGAACGTGGACCAGTCAACATCACAAAACAGGCCAGAGGTAAGTATTGCAGTGAATGCTTTTCTGGCTAACCCTGCCCCTCTTTTAGACGTGCGCAGCCCAGGTGAATATGAGCAGGCCCATATTCCAGGGGCAAAAAACCTGCCGCTTTTCTCTAATGAGGAACGAGCTGCCGTGGGTAGCTGCTTCAAGCGGGAKGGTTCAAAAGYAGCCGTAAAGCTTGGTTTGGAACTGGTGGCACCCCGTTTGCYAGAGCTTGCCAACCAATTGGAAGCTGAGGCGRAWAAMGGGCATCTAAGGCTTTATTGCTGGCGGGGTGGCATGAGAAGTAGCAGCGTTGCTTGGCTCGCTAAAACCGTTGGCATTGATGTTCAGCTTTTAGCTGGGGGTTACAAGAGTTTCCGCAACTGGGCCCTAGCCCAATTTGAGCTGAGTTGGCCKATATGCCTATTGGGTGGAGGCACAGGTAGTGGCAAAACAGCTGTTTTGCAGGCCCTGGCAAAAAGGGGAGCTGCGGTGGTGGATCTGGAGAAATTGGCCAATCACCGCGGCAGCAGCTTTGGCGGCCTTGGCTTACCRAAACAGCCAAGCGTGGAACAWTTTGAAAATTGCCTAGCGATTGAATTAAGGGGCGTAAAYGGCATGGCACCGCTCTGGCTTGAGGCGGAGAGTGCCCAGGTGGGACGCTGCCGAATTCCAMATGGCATCTGGAAGCAAATGCAACTAGCTCCGCTAGTGGTGCTTGAGCGCCCCAAGGAGGAGCGCATTGCCATGCTGGTGGAGGTTTATGGCASCCAGTGCCCGAAGGGATTAATTGAGGCAACCGAACGGCTTAGCCGCAAGCTCGGTCCCCAACGAACAGCCACAGCGCTGAGCAGCATTCGCAATGGTGATCTCAGCAGAGCCTGCGCTGAAATCTTGGATTACTACGACCGCTCCTACACCAGTGAACTAGCTCGGCGCCAATCGAGCATTGAACGGCTTGATGGGGGCGGTAAAAGTATTGAAAATATTGCTCAGCTGCTGATGGAGCTKSGGGCTGCTTAAGCTTCTCGCTTTAGAWGGGATGAAATGGCAGCAGCAATTCAATTTTTCCGAGGAGTTGATGAGCCGGTGGTACCTGATATCAGGCTYACCCGTTCCCGCGACGGCATGACAGGCCAAGCACTCTTCGTTTTTGAGGAGCCAAATGCCCTCGCCCCTGAAGCGATCGGCGACATCACAGGCATGTTTTTGCTGGATGARGAAGGGGAGCTCATAACCCGTGACGTGAAGGCACGCTTTGTAAACGGAAAGGCGAGTGCCCTAGAGGCCACCTATACATGGAAAAGCGAGGCAGACTTCGAGCGTTTTATGCGCTTTGCTGAGCGCTATGCAGAAAGCCATGAACTTGGATTCAACCAAAGCTGAAGCTGGCATGGGATTTGCCAGCTGGTGCGGCCTGTTGGCACTACTRGCAGCCTTGGGCATTTGCTGGCAATTGCGGGAACTACTGATCCAACTATTTGGCGCGGTTGTTATTGCCGTAGCTCTGTGTGGCTTGGTGTCAAAAGTGGAGCAGCAGTTTTGCCTGAAACGATGGCAAGCCCTGTTAATTAGTTTATTTGTAATTTTTTCATTAGCGATTCTACTTACGGCTCTATTAGTACCACCATTTGTTGAACAGTTTAGCGAACTGCTTACACAATTACCAAAAGCACTTTCCTATCTAGCCAAATTAAGCAACACATTTTTGCTGCGTATTGGCCAAAGCAATGATTTCAATATTAGTGGTGGCGTTAAACCATTGCTTGGATTTGCCGGAAATCTAGGGGCCGCAGCGCTGCAAACCCTCTTCGTGCTTGCCGTGGCAGTGATGATTACCGCCCAACCCAGTGGCTATCACCAAGTTGCTGTTTCCTTAGCTCCATCCTTCTATAGAAAACGWTTCAGCCTTGTGCTAATCAGCTGCGGAAAAGCGCTGAAAAGCTGGATGTTTGGCGTTCTTATTAGTTCAATATGCGTAGCTATTCTAGCCTTCATTGGCTTAAGTTTACTTGGTATAAAGCTTACAATTGCCAATGCAATCCTTGCTGGGATSTTGAATGTAATCCCAAATGTTGGCCCAACAATWGGTACAATTTTCCCCATGGCTGTAGCCMTWCTKCAATCCCCCTGGAAAGCTGTGGCAGTGYTAGTTCTTTATGTGTTTATTCAAAATATGGAAAGCTATGTGATAACACCTTCGGTAATGCATCATCAACTTAAATTATTGCCAGGGCTAACCCTTGCTGCACAAGTKGCMTTTACRTTAATTTTTGGCCCGATCGGTTTATTACTTGCCTTACCCCTTGCCGTTTGTATGCAAGTTTTGATCAGGGATCTACTCATCAATGATTTTCTTGATGGCCTAAAAAGGCCCTTGGGAGCATGAAAAATAATCAACGGAGTTTTAATTGGCCAGCTCTGCTTGGAAGCATTGCCCTGATTTGCCTTGGGGTGCTTGCCTGGGAGCTGCGCTGGGTGTTACTTGTACTATTTGGTGCAATTGTAATGGCAGTTGCTTTAGATGTGCCAGTTCAATTCATTATTAAACGCTTAAAACTAAAAAGACCTTTAGCCATTGCAGTTGTAGTGGTTCTGATTGCTTTTATCAGTTGGGAACTAGGCACGCTTCTKTTGCCAGAATTGCTTGAGCAAATAAAAACACTTAACCAATTAGTKCCAATACTAGTGCAAAGGCTTTTTCTACTCACAGGAGACATACAAGGCCTTAATGATATCCAAAAATCATTTAGCTCCCTAGGTTCAATCGCAAGCTTGCAACGTTTACAGCCATTGGGKAGTCAATTACTAGGTTTGGCTGGAGGCGCAGCAAATAGTTCAATTCAGCTGATATTAATGACATTACTAGCTATTTTGCTTTGTTTAGATCCTTCAAGTCATACACGACTAATAATTTCATCAAGCCCAAGATTTTACCGGCAACACACCAAAAGACTTTTAGCAGAATGCAGAGAGGCCCTTGGCGGCTGGTTGGCGGGCATGACAATTTCKGCTTCAYTGGTATTTGTTGTTACATGGGCAGGCCTGGYATGGCTAAAGGTTCCCCTWGCGTTACTTAGCGGCTTAATTTGTGGGATTCTCACTTTTGTACCCACCATTGGTCCAACTGTAGCCACCCTTGTKCCGGCTGCTGTTGCACTWTTAATATCACCTTTACTTAGCTTGCAGGTAATTATCATGAGGCTTGTTATTCAAAATGCTGAAGCATTTTTGGTAACACCAATACTTTTAAAGCGCACTGTAAATCTWCTACCCACAGTTGCCCTGATGGCACAGTTGAGCCTTGGTGCTCTCCTCGGACTGCCGGGTGTGCTGCTCGCRCTACCATCAGTTGTGGTTTTACAAGTTCTACTAGAGGAAATATTTGTTAAAGAGATTATGGATCGCTGGACTTTAAGGTCACTTGTGCATGAAAGAACCARTAGGGAATAATTATTAGAACTAAGGATGCAAGTTTATGAGTAAAAATAGCATAGAAAAAACTTGTCCARGTGAAATGCTGGTAGAGCAARATTATTTCAGAACGAAGTTCTAAYAAAGCCARCAACCATAATGTTGTGGCAAAAAGTTTTCTAAAACTCACGCTTGAAGCTCTGCAGTATTGGCAGCAGAMCCCCTATTSGGAAGCTTGCCGCCAAGCAGGGGCAACAATGGTGGAATCAAACCAATGCTCGACCAACCACCAATKAGAACACCAACAAGTAAGGCAACAGCAAACCAGTAAAGACTTTCACCGCCAAATAATATCAAGGCTATTATTGGTAGTATTGTTGAAGTTATTGTATAGAAAGACCTTTTAAGTGTGCCGGCAACCGCTCGGTCTACTTGATCCTCAACGCTAAGATTGGGAAGCACCTGTTGTTGTTCGCGAATACGATCAAAAATAACCACGGTATCATTTACTGAATAGCCAGCTATTGTAAGAAGCGCAACTACAAACAAACTATCAACTTCTACCCCAGCCAATAATCCAAGCCAAGCAAATAATCCCGTGGTTAAAATAACATCATGGGTYAAACACATCAATGCCATTGCAGCATAGAGGCGGGCATAACGCAAAGAGATATAAATAGCTATGCCAGCAAAACTAACTATTAGTGCTAGTAAACTGCTGCGCAATAGCTGAGATCCCAATAATGGTCCAATTGTATTTATTTGGGTACCGCTGGCTTGTATTGGTCCGAGCAGGCGATCAAGGCTTTCAACTACTGCTCCRCTCTCAGCTGGGCTAAGGGCCGCAGTGCGTACGCTGATTGCTTTKCCTGAATCAAGGCTTTGCACAACAGCGCCGCTTGGTAGATCCTTTCGCARTTCCTCAGTGGAAAAACTTTTACAAGCAGGGCTGCAGATCCTTTCAACTTGGATTAATGTGCCACCTGTAAAATCCAAGCCGGGCCTTAATGGGGCATGGATCGGCGAAAGCCAAGACAACATCAAGCCCAGCAAGCTAATAAATAGCAGGAAAACAGTTAGAACCATGCAGAAACGCCGGTATCTATTTATTCGGAAAGATGGCTCACGTAGCAGAGCACCGCTGGAAGATGTCATGGCTGAGTTGGGGAGCCCAAGAAAAATTCAGGGCGACGAAGGGCTGGATAACTAAGTACAAGGCGTAAAAGGGTACGGCTACAGGTGAGGGCAGTAAACAAACTAAGCAGTACACCAACTGCGAGGGTTACTGCAAAGCCTCGAACAAGGCCCGTACCAAGCCAAGCGAGGGCAGCGCAGCTGATCAAGGTGGTTATRTGKCCATCAAATATTGATGAAAAGGCCCTAGAAAATCCAACATCAACTGATCTAAACAAACTATTACCATCTTGGAGTTCTTCTTTTGTACGTTCAAAGATAAGAATATTTGCATCCACAGCCATGCCCACTGAAAGTATAAAACCAGCGATACCTGGCAGGGTTAGAGTTACTGGAATAAGTGCATAAACGGCAAGATTGAAAAGTGCATACAAACACAACGCAAGAACAGCAACAAAACCAGGCAACCTATAAATAACAACCATAAATATACCAACCAAAACTATACCTAAAATTGCTGCAACTAAACTATTGCGAACATTTTCCGCACCAAGCGTGGGACCAACGGAGCGATTTTCAACTATTTCAACTGGTAAGGGCAAGGCACCACCCCTTAATTGCACTTCCAAATCCCTGGCCTGTTCAGCGCTGAATTGACCTGTGATACTTGCGGCACCGCCTGTGATTCCAGCGGTGGCAAATTGCGGACCAACGCTTGCTTCACTGATAGACCTACCATCAAGCATTATCCCTAAAAGCCTATTAGTGCCGGCAATAGATTTTGTTAATGCTGCGAATTCATCACCACCAACCCTGTCAAACCTCAGGGTTACTTCCCAAGCCTGGCTATTAGGTTGTTGCTGCCTACCAGCATCAATCAAGTGGGTACCGGTGAAAGCTGGTGGCTCAAATAGACTAACAATTCTGCGATTAGTATCTAATAGWATTGCCTTTAGYTGATCTAGTTCTGATGCKTCGGMGGAGCTTTTTATATCTAAGGTTTTCAGCAAATCCTTTAGGGAATCATCYTGAACGGATTCTGCTTTACCAGTGCCTGTTAATTGGTCAATTTTAGCTTCAAGCAAACGCTTCAATCTCATCAAACCAGTCATTTCTTGTTCAGTGCCAGGTTTTTGAGCTCTGAACTCCAACATCGCTGTTGTGCCAAGAACTTCRGCTGCCCTACGGGGGTCCTGGACCCCTGGAAGTTGAACCACAATGCGATCATCGCCGGAGGTTGTAACCGTGGCTTCAGAAACACCTAGGCCATTAACCCTCCTTTCAAGCACATCTTTAACAGCTTCTAGTTTTGTTGGCTCAATTTTTTTAATCGTACCTGCAGGTTTKATCAGRAGTGTTAATTGTGTGCCGCCTCTTAAATCAAGACCAAGTGAAAGTGGTAAACTACGTAAAACCAATACGCTTCCTATTGCAAGGGCAAGAATTAGAGCGAGCCAGCCTTGCGATTTAGTCATCGCTGTACCATCGATTTAACCGTAGATACAATCTGATGGGGTTGAATTATAGTTAGATTTTCTAATTTTCCATTATAGGGCGTGGGAATATCCTGGCTTGATAAGCGCACTGGGGCTGCATCTAATTCATCAAAACAATTTTCAATAATTAATGCAATCAGCTCGGCACCGATGCCGCCAGTTTTCATGCATTCTTCAACAATAACCACCCTGTGGGTTTTTGAAATGGATTTCTTGATTAAATCCATATCAAAGGGTTTTAGGCTAACTAAATCAATGAGTTCTGGGTTGTAGCCAGCCTCCTCCAACTGCTTAACAGCAGCCAAGCAATGGTGGCGCATGCGCGAATAGGTTAGGATTGTAATATCTTCCCCTTCTCTAACAAGTTCCGCTTTATCCAAGGCGCAGGTATAATCACCYTCAGGTATATCCTCACTTAAATTATATAGTAATACATGTTCAAAAAATAGAACTGGATTGTTGTCGCGAATGGCAGCTTTCATTAGGCCCTTCGCATTGGTTGGAGTGCTACACGCAACTATCTTTATGCCAGGAACTGCATGAAAATAGGCCTCTAGGCGTTGGCTGTGCTCCGCCCCCAATTGCCTACCAACGCCCCCCGGTCCCCTAACAACTGTGGGGATCGTGAAATTACCGCCACTGGTGTAGCGCAACATCCCCATRTTGTTTGAAATCTGATTAAAGGCAAGCAATAAGAAACCCATATTCATGCCTTCCACTATTGGTCGCAACCCAGTCATCGCAGCTCCCACGGCCATGCCCGTGAAGCTGTTTTCWGCAATCGGCGTATCAAGAACCCTTAATTCGCCATATTTCTCGTATAGATCTTTTGTAACYTTGTAGGAGCCCCCGTATTGGCCCACATCTTCACCCATCACACATACATATGGGTTTAGGGCCATCTCCTCATCGATGGCATCGCGCAAGGCATTGAAAAGAAGGGTCTCAGCCACAGAACTCAGGGCACGTAGAAAGCCGGAAAATTTCGGCTGGGAGCCAACCTATCAGCGGATAAGAGCCCTAGCCTCCTGCCGCAAAGGTTGTGAGTAATAAAACCGATAGCAAAAGGCCTGGCGAAAGCAGAAGGGCCAGTAACCCCAAGTCATGGGGAGTCATGGAACTAATCAAACTAAAGCCAGGTTAATCGGCAGCAGCGGGCCCGGCAGGGATAAGGGAGCGAATTAAAAGMAGAAATAGGCCGATGCTGATCAAGCCAAAGGTAAAAGTTGCTAAGCAGCCTGTGCCCACAAGCAAGGTTTTCACTGCAGTGGCAATTGATTGGGCAATTCTTTGGCTGTAGTGGGGCGGCCGATCGCTGTAGTAGCCAATGATTTTCCAGGTGATGCTCAGGGCTAAACCACAGAACAGGGCGCTGGTGAGGCTGCCACTCAAATAACTGAGGGGACCTTTCTTGGCCGGCAACAGCTGCTTAGTAGGTTCTGGCACACTCAAATCCACATACCCAATGGCTAAAACCATTCTCCCGCAGGGCGGGCAAGAGCTGTTGTTCCGCCAGAGCAGCCCCTGCGCGATTGGGAAATAGGCCAAACAAGCTGGGGCCCGAACCGCTCATGGCTRCAGCAAGTAAACCCGGTGCTTCCTTAAGCAGGCTCAATCCTTTGGRAACAGAGGGCACGGCAGGGGCAACAACCGCTTGTAAATCGTTGCGCAGCATTGGCATGGGTGGTTCCCTTGTGCCCTTGAACCATTGCAACAGGGGGCCTTGGCGCAGTTGCTCACGGCGCTGCTCAAAGTCTTGTTCGTTGGTGAGGTAAAAATCGCCCCGCATTTGCTTGCATTGGCCATAGGCCCATGGGGTACTCACCTGGGCGCTGGGATCCTTGATAAGAAGCACCCCAAGGCTTGGAAGATCGGCCAGGGCCTGCAGGCKTTCGCCACGCCCGAAACAGCATTGGCTGCCCCCTGTTAAACAAAAAGGCACATCTGAACCAAGCTGGGCTGCGATTTGCTCCAACTCAGCCATGCTTAAACCAAGTTGCCAAAATTCATTAAGCAATAACAGCGGTGTAGCGGCATCACTAGATCCCCCAGCCAAGCCAGCCCCGATCGGTATATTTTTTTGCAACTGCAGTTGAGCCCCGAGATCGGGGCGGTTGCAATGGCTTTTAAGTGCAACGGCTGCTTTCACTATCAAATTGCTTTCATCCACGCCAAGGCTTGRATCGGAGCAGCTAAGCGAAACAACACCAGTAACCCCGGCTGAAGCACTGATGTGATCGAAAAGATCAACGGTTTGCATCACCATYGCAAGCTCATGAAAACCATCTGGCCTGATTCCCAACACCTCCAGGTGCAAATTGAGCTTGGCAGGGGCCTTCTTTTGCAGGATTGCAGTTTGCTTAATCAAAACTCAGCTAACAGAGCAGTTGCCAACGCTACCCATTTGTTGGGACCTATTTCTTGGGGTCTTTGTTGAGCTGAAACATYCGCCTGGTTAAGTCAATTTTGAAGCTCCCCCTCCGGTACAAATTGGCAAAGGGTATTGCGAAGCATTTTGCGACGGGCTGCAAAGGCTGATTTCAGCAATTTTTCAACTGTTATCGCAATATTCAATTGCAGCGGCTCAGCCAGGGGCCTTAAACAAATCACCTCAGAGTTCACCTTGGGCGGTGGCTGGAAACAACGGGGAGGCACCTCACAAACCTTTTCGCAAAAGCACTGAAGTTGTAAACGTACGCTCAAGGCACTAAAGCTGCTACTTCCTGGTGCAGCCGTGATTCGCTGGGCAACCTCCTGCTGTAACAACAGCACAAGGGAATCAAAACCATTTAAGCGCGGTTGATCAAGCCGACCAAGCAAAATCTCCAGCAGGGGGCCTGTGATGTTGTAAGGAATATTTGCAACCACCTTATTTGCCGTTGGGAGCGCCATGGCGAGGGCATCCCCCTGGTGCAAGTTAAATCTTGGATCTTTGCCAAAGCGCTGCTGTAAACCAACCACTAAATCCCGATCTAATTCAATGGCCTCAAGCCTTTGCAATGGTTGCTCAAGAATTTTTTCGGTGAGGGCACCACGCCCTGGGCCTATTTCCAAAACCCTATCTGTGGCTTGCAGCTTTGCCGCCGCAACAATGCTGTTGAGCACAGCAGCGTCGATTAACCAGTGTTGGCCAAATCGTTTGCGGGCGGTGTGGCCTGAGAAGCCCATAAATTGAGGCTATTTGCAGAGGGTTGCTCCTAACTGTGGAGCACCAACCAGCGAATGGGCCGAGAGAGCCTCAAGCGGGGCCGCGAAACCAAGGGCACTAGGGCAAGGGCAATCTGAACCGATGCCCCATGCCAATTGGGGTTTAGCGCCAACCAACAGGAAAAACTGCGTTCTAACCTGCGCCGCTTTTGGGGACCAAAGGCCCCGAGCCCCCAATTGTCTGGGCCACAACGGCTGCGGGCTTTCACCTCCACCAGCAGCAACCTCTGGGGCTTGGAAACCAGTAGATCCAATTCACCCCAGCGGCAGCTCCAGCGATGTTCAAGCAATGCCCAGCCCCGTTGCTTAAGCAGCTGCAGAGCCTCTAATTCAGCGCCAAGGCCCTCAATATCTCTTCTATTCCTTGGATAGCTATCTGGTTGAGATGGTGGCAACAAACCTAAAGGGATCGAAATAGATCTAGGGTTCCACCCAAACTCAGCTATGAAGCAATGGCACGATTAATCGCTTCCCTAGTGCTAGCACTGTCCCTGCTCGGCTGCGGCTTAGGGATGGCCTTGCCTGTGTTTGCTGCGAAGGAATTTAATAAGCAGGTGTTAATCGGGGCGGATTTCCATGGWGCTGATTTAAGAGCCACCACATTTAGCCTCACAAATTTGCGGGAGGCTAATTTCAAAGGGGCAAACTTGGAAGGGGCAAGCCTTTTCGGTGCAAAGCTTCAGGATGCAGATTTGAGTGATGCAAATTTACGCGGAGCAACCTTGGATTCTGCAGTATTTGATGGCACAAAACTCGACCAAGCAATCCTTGAAGATGCATTTGCCTTTAATACACGCTTCAAGAATGTGAGTATTATTGGTGCTGATTTTACCAATGTGCCTTTGCGGGGCGATTCACTCAAGATTTTATGCGCAGTGGCGAGCGGTACAAACAACAGCACTGGCCGCAGCACCTTTAACAGCTTGGAATGTGAGTAATATGGCCCTTGATCCTAAAAGTAAAGAGCGTTTAGAAGCACTTGGAAGGCGATTGCCCCAACCGCTAGCAACTCCTGAGAAAACAGAAGCAACACCAACCCGAAAATTACATCCGGTAGAAACTGAACAAAATCCCGAAGAATTGTTCCGTCAACTAATGCAAGTAAGCCCGGACGGTRATGTGCCAGAMCATTTACTAGCGAGGTTAAAATCCATGGAAGCCAAGAAATCAGAAACCACAAAAATCAAACAAAAAAATAATCAGATCATTGAAAAAGATACCCTATACACTGAGTTTCAACAGCTGCTCCTGGAGCAGGATGAAGTTTAAARCAAAGTTTAAAAAAAGTGTAAGATAAATTACAAGAATTAAGCGCAACGCTGKGCGTCCAGCTCGGTWAGGTAACGCCTYTCATTGTAATAAAGTTCCTGRAATCGGATTGCATCTGCATTTAATTCATTAAATAGTAAATCAATCCGCTGTTCACCATCGTCATTGTTAGCCGGTTGAATGCGATCYGCCTCAAGCAGTAAAGAAATACAATGTTCTAAACTTTGTAGGCGTTGGCTACCCCAAGCTTCAATTAAATGGCGACATCTACGTATTACTCGCTGGCGTTCCAAGCTAGCTGTGGTACCCCGCAAGTGTTGAGTGGGATTGATTAAATTAAGATCTTGAAGTTCACTGGGCTCAAGCAGTTCACTCAGCCGTTGAAGCAGGGCTGTATTTGTTTCTAAAAGATGATCACTTAGTAGTTTAGCAATATCTATATCCATAAGGGCTTCCCCAGGGCTACTGCCCCTACAAATATCCTCAATTTCAACAATGCCAAGTTTTGATTCTTCTAATTCATTAATAACAAGCCACAGCTTGCGGTGATGTGGAATCCCAAAATCCTCCAGGTCCCTTGTTCGCAACTCCCTGCGAATTTCGGCGCGCACCGCCGGTGCATGCAAATAAAGACGGAGCAAAGCTGCCTCTGCCCGTTCTCTGATCCCAGCTTCCCCTGGTTGACCATGGCGACTGGAGCGCCCATGCCAACGTTGGCCTTTCACCTGTTGACGGAGATCCTCCTCCAGCTGCAACGCCATGCGCGATTGACCGCCGGATAGACGTTCAGCCACCCTTTGCAAATAGTGGCTGCGCAGGGCCGATTGGGGCAATTTGCCAAGCAGCTCCACAAGGGCCTTCACCACTTGCTGAAATTGATCGGCACGGTTTAAATCCATGCCGATCAAAACCTGCTCAATTTGCCAATCAAGCCAGAGGGGTGCTTGTTCAACGAGGGCTAAATAGTTGGCAGAGCCCTGGAGTTTTAAAAAATCATCCGGATCCTTCCCCTCGGGCAAAGGCAAAATCCGCAATTCAATCTGCCCCTGCAACGCTTGTTGCTCAACTTCACCAATTGCCCTTTGAGCTGCCCTAATACCAGCCCCATCAGCATCGAAATTAAGYACGATCCGCCTGCTATCACAACAGCGGCATAACTGGGTAATTTGCTGACTACCAAGCGCTGTACCCAATGCTGCAACCGAGTGGCGCACTCCAGCGGCATGGAGGGCAATTACATCAAAATAACCCTCAACAACAATTGCACAATCAGCGCGGCGAATTGGATCTGCAGCCTTATCTAAACCAAATAARTGCTTACCCTTTTCAAATACTTCAGTTTCAGGTGAATTTAAATATTTTGGTTCTACCCCCTCAAGGCTACGGCCACCAAAACCAATGATTCGGCCTTGACGGTCGTGAATAGGAACCATCAATCGCTCCCTAAAGCGATCATAAAATCCATCGCCCCCCTTGCGGGCAACAACTAAGCCAGCCATTTCTAAACAATTAATATCAATATTTTCAACCTGTTGCAAATGGCTGATAAGCGCATCCCACTTATTGGGTGCGTAGCCCAACTCAAATAATTCGATCGTGCCGTTATTTAAGCCCCTATCCTTTTGCAAATAGTTYAGAGCTGCTGCACCGATTGGACTGCGCAAATTTGCTCGAAACCAACCACTCGCCAATGCAAGTGCCCGGTGAATTTTATCTCGTCGCGTTAATTGTTCTTTTAGGCGTTCCTGCTGAGGAGCGTCTAGTGTTTCAACTGGTAATGAATATTTCCTTGCCAGCTCAAGCACCACATCACTAAAGCTCTGACGCTTTAATTCCATCAGGAATTTCAAACTATTACCACCAGCCCCACAGGAAAAGCAATAATAAAATTGCTTTGCTGGCGATACTGTCATCGATGGTGATTTGTCATCGTGAAATGGACAAATCCCAACAAATTCTTTGCCTTTTTTCTTTAGTACTACGTGTTCACCAACCACTTCAACAATGTCTGCCCTTTCCTTTACCGCCTCAATTGTGCGGGGGTGGAGACGGGGGCTGCTCACTGTTAACCGTAAGGGTTTCCCATTGTTGCTGGTTTTAGGCCAGGGGCAATGGATATATCCGCCACTGGGGAGACTGGGAGCTTGGTGGCTTTAGCAGTCGCCAGGTTTGACCTTTTTCACCGCGTATCAAACGCAATTCAAAGGGGCTTGCCACATTCAGCGCTTCTCCAGGCCAGCGCCAATCAAATCGGCCATGGAGCAGCCATACCTTTTGATTTTGAATCCGTTCCAGCCGTTGTTGATCCAACCGCACCCGCTGCAGGCTAGGCACATCCTCCCTTGGCGATAGCTGCAGGGCATCAGCCAGTTCAACCTCACTCAATTGAACTTGCAGATTTAAAGCCGATAGCAGGGCCTGACGCGGCGGTTGATTGAAGGAAACACAGCCAGAAAGGCTGATCAGCAAGCTAAGCAAAGCCCCCAGACGAGCCAGCCGGCGCAGGGTTGGCAGCAACGGCACCATTAGTTCAAATCTGAGCACAGCATGATCGGTTGGCTTGAAGGACACCTGGGCCACACCTGGCAGGAGGGAAATCGCTGCGGTTTGCTTTTGATTTGCGCCGGTGTGGGCTACGAGGTTCAAATTAGTAAAGAGCTGTGGGCTGTGCATCGGCTTAGCCCTGGGGCTGCARCGCTCAGTTTTTGGATCCATCATCTTCATAGGGAAGATGGCAGTGTGCTTTTCGGCTTCAGCCATCAGCAGGAGCGCAATCTATTTCGACTACTGATTGGAGTTAGCGGGGTTGGCCCCCAGGTTGCGATGGCATTGATGGGAGCGATGGAGGCGCCAGTTCTTATTGAAGCTATCCAGCAGGGAAACCTAAACCTGCTTTGCAGTGCCCAGGGTGTGGGCAAACGCACCGCTGAGCGCCTCTCGCTTGAACTGAGGCAGAAACTCGATAGTTATGTGATYAGCCACAACCAAGAAGCCAGCTTGGCTGCACTCGAAACAAACCTACGGCCAGAACTTGAGCAGATGCTCACCAGTTTGGGATATGGCCCCTTGGAAATTCACGAGGCCCTTAAGGCCGTGAATCCCCTGCTATCCGGGGATGATGCRGAAAATAGTGATGCCTGGTTGCGGGAAAGCCTGCGCTGGCTTGGCCAAACTGCCAAATAAGGCCCCTCGGGGAGTTATGGTGGTYGATTGCACCGATTCGGGCCGATCTCCCGCATGCCGCTCAACACAGAAAAGAAACAAGAGCTGATTAACAGCCACCAAACCCATGGCACAGACACCGGATCGGTGGAAGTGCAGGTGGCCATGTTGAGTGAGCGCATCAGCCAGCTCACCGGCCACCTACAGGCCAACAAACACGATTTTTCTTCTAAGCAAGGCCTCCTGAAAATGCTTGGTCGCCGCAAAAGCCTGCTGAGCTACTTGAAAAGCCAAAGCAACGAGCGGTATCAAACCCTGATCGCTAAACTGGGCATCCGAGGCTAGGCACCATGGCGGATGGCTTCGCTCACGAGCGCAATCAGCCAACATCATCACCAGCAAAAGCAGCCGCAGCTCCTAAAYCCGTTAAAAAGCTAAAAGTTAGCGATAGCAAAAAGGCAATTCCCCAAACGGTTGCWAACCGCATGGCTCGAAGGGTTGCTATCGCCACKGGMATACCAACAATTATGGGGATGGCAGTTTTTGTTGGTAGTTATCTATTAATCACTAAAAAGATCCTGGATATCCCAACTGGRATCACCTTAATAAGTTCTGGTGGATGYTTCTTACTAGGCTTAGTTGGGCTTAGCTATGGAATCTTCTCAAGCAGTTGGTTAGAAGAACCCGGYTCTCTATTTGGTTTTGAGCAAATTAAACCTAATATCAAGCGGCTGCGCAGTGGCGCAAGCTCACCTGAAAAGCAGCAGCGCTAAGGCTTGCMACTGCGGCATCAGCATTGTTTACACAAAATTGATGACCAAGGCGCACAAAGCAATGGCCTTCAAGGCTCTCTATTTCTGCAACAACTGGAATCCTTGCACCAACTGATTCATTATCAACACGGTGCTGCTGTAAACATTCTCTTAGTTGATGTTGAACCGTAATATCTCCCGCCTGCTTTTGATTTAATTTAACCATCACCARGCGCAAGTCATCAACCAARGCAACATCGTCAACAATTAACTGCACTCGATCATCGCGCCGGTCTACCTGGGCCCACAACAATAAACGGGCATCAACCATCAAATGATCAGCAAGCCGMGCATAGGTTTTTGGAAAAACAACCGCTTCTGCACTACCGGTGAGATCTTCAAGCTGCAAAATTGCCATGCGATCGCCCTTGCGGGTGGTTACTAATTTTATTTCTGGAACCATCACCAGTGCAGAGATACGGCTGCGGTCGGCCTGCTCCTCCAGTTGAGCCAACCCAACTGGTGAAAGCAAATGGCTGGTGGATTTCAATTGCTTCAACGGATGATCTGATAGATAAAAACCAACCAATTCCTTTTCGAGACGCAATTTTTCCGTAGGGGCATAATCGGCAACAGACGCAGCCTTTGGCGCTGTACTAACAGCAGTATTTGWTCCTGCAGAGCTATCAACTGTTAATAAATCAAGCAAACTACCCTGACCACTWACRCGATCCCTTGCCCTTGAGTTAGCCCAATCAAGCAGCAGATCAAGATCAGCCATCAATTGGGCACGATTTGCCTTTGGTTCTAGGCAATCAAGCGCACCGCAATGGATCAATGATTCCAGGGCTCTGCGATTTAAGGAGCTAGCAGTTGCCATGCGATCGCAGAGATCGGCAAGGGATTGGAACGGACCATCTTTWTGCCGTGAAAGTAACAAGCCGCGAATGGCACCTTCGCCTAAATTCCTAATTGCCGACAAACCAAATAATATTTTATTCTCTTGTGGGGTAAAATCAATGCCTGAACTATTTAAATCAGGGGGTAAAACCTCAATGCCCATGGAATTACAATTKGAAATGTAGCGCTGCACCTTATCTGTAATACCAGAGTTAACTGTTAATAGAGCTGCCATGTAGGCAACCGGATAATGGGCTTTTAAATATGCGGTTTGATAGGTAACAGCGCCATAGGCAGTGGAGTGGCTTTTATTAAAACAATATTCTGCGAACAACACCATTTGATCAAATAATGTATCTGCTACCTTTTCAGGAACCGCCTGAGCAGTTGCCCCTTGTACAAATTGACTGCGATGTTTTTGCATTTCTGACACCTTCTTCTTACCCATGGCCCTCCGCAACAGATCAGCCTCACCAAGTGAATAGCCAGCTAAATCCTGGGCGATGCGCATGATCTGCTCTTGATAAACCATAATTCCATAGGTTTCCTGCAGAATCGGCTCAAGTTTGGGATCAACGAATTCGATTAATTCACGACCATGTTTGCGATTAATAAATTTAGGTATCAGCCCTGCATCAAGAGGTCCGGGACGATAGAGGGCCAATATCGAAGAAATATCCTCAAGGGAGGATGGTTTTAAATCTCTTACGATCTGGCGCATGCCACTGGATTCCAATTGGAAAATTCCTTCCAGGTCCCCCCTTGCCAATAGGGCATAGGTTGCTRAATCATTTGCTGGCAGATCATCTGGATCTATGCGAATACCAGAATGCTGATGTACTAACTGCAGGGTTTTATCGATCATGGTTAGGTTTTTAAGGCCCAAGAAGTCCATCTTAAGTAAACCCATTGATTCAACATCTTCCATGAAATATTGAGTTATTATTTGACCATCATTATTTCGCTGTAGTGGCACAAGTTCATCTAGGGGTTCAGCTGCGATAACAACACCTGCTGCATGAACGCCAAAACTTTTGTTTGTACCCTCAATGCGGCGAGCAAGATCGATCCAATGCTTAACAGCGGGRTCGTTATTATATTTATCCCTAAAATCAGGCGCTGGAGATTCCTCACTTATCATTTCATCTAGATTTGCTGGCTTGCCTCGAACAACAGGAATTAATTTTGCCAGTCTGTCTGCGTCCCCATAGGGAATATCCAGAACTCTGGCCACATCCTTCAAAACTGCCTTTGAAGTCATGCGGTTAAATGTAATTATTTGTGCCACCTTATCCTCACCATAGCGCTTGGTTACGTATTCAATTACCTCCCCCCTGCGCTCAATACAAAAATCGGTATCAATATCCGGCATAGACTTTCGCTCAGGATTCAAAAAGCGTTCAAATAACAAACCATTCTTAACGGGATCAATATTTGTTATTCCGAGGGCATAGGCCACCARGGATCCTGCGGCAGAACCTCTACCCGGCCCCACAGGAATACCATTATCTCGAGCGAAACGAATATAATCCCAAACCACAAGGAAATAGGTGGGAAAACCCATCTGCTCCATAACCTCCAGTTCAAAATAGAGGCGATCTGCATAGATTTTTTCAATTACTTCCGAATCTGTTATTGCCAGTCTTGCCCTTAATCCTTGCTCAGAAACTTCCGTTAAGTAACTAACTGAAGTGTGGCCATCAGGGATCGGGAAATTTGGCATTTGATACCGTCCAAGAATGTCATACTCCTCAACTTTATTTGCAACTTTAACCGTATTATCAAGGGCTTTTTCAACAACGCTAGCTTCTAAATGATCGGCAAACAACAACTCCATTTCAGCTCTGCTTTTAATAAATTCAGTGCCGGTGTAGCGGAGGCGCTTCTGATCGCTAATGAGTTTTCCTGTTAATACACATAAAAGGGCGTCATGGGCCTCCACATCCAATCCGCTTAAGTAGTGAGCGTCGTTAGTTGCAATTATTTCAATATCAAGTTCAGCCGCCAATTTTGCTATGCCAGTGTTTACGATCCGATCCTCAGGGGAGCCATGATCTTGAATTTCCAGATAAAAATCTTCAGCAAATACATCCCTATACCAAATGGCAATGTCCCTAGCCACATCATATCTTCCTTTTAAAAGCGCCTGGGGTATTTCACCACCCATGCAAGCGGTGGCAACAATTAAACCCTCACTATATTTTTTCAATATCTGTTTATCAATACAAGCCCGTGAGAAAATTCCCTTACCTCGCATCCCTTGGAGATGACTAATTGTTGTTAATTTTACTAGATTTTTATAACCAATTTGATTTTTTGCTAACACAACCAGATGATATCTACGCTCTTTCTTTTGCTGGGGATCTTCAATGCTGCCATTAACAACATACATTTCATTGCCGATAATTGGTTTTATCCCAGCCTTTGTGCACAATTTAAGTAGTTCAATGGCGCCATACATCACACCATGATCCGTTATGGCAACAGCTGGCATCCCCAATTCAACGGCTCGCGCCACCATGGCGGGAAGCTGGGTTGCCCCATCMARCAGGCTGTAATCGCTGTGGTTATGAAGGGGAACAAACGACAAAGCTTTCCACCAGCCCTAGTGCACCYACCCTAGCTAGGGGCACTAGATATGGTGCTAACCAATGGCCAGTGCAGCTTCGGGCCGATCTTTCATCACCGCAGCGGCCTGCTCATAGTGATGGGATACCTGAAGCAATCTCGCTTCCTCAAGCACCGGTGCCATCAATTGCAGGCCAATKGGGAGGCCATTGCTATCAAAACCACAGGGAACACTGATGGCAGGAATACCAGCTAGGTTTGCTGGAATGGTTAGCAAGTCGGCTAAGTACATAGCTATTGGATTATCACTATGCTCCCCAGGTTTAAAGGCAGTTGTAGGCGAGGTGGGCGTAAGTAATAAATCAACCTGTTGGAAAGCCCTATTGAAATCCTCCCTAATTAATGTGCGCACTTGTTGTGCTTTGCGGTAGTAGGCATCTCCGTARCCAGCAGATAGGGCATAGGTACCAATTAAAATTCTCCTTTGAACCTCTGCGCCAAAACAATTGGCCCTAGTGAGTGCCGTCATGGCACCGAGGCTTTCGCCAGCTTGATGGCGCTGGCCATACTTAACACCGTCATAACGGGCCAAATTGGCCGATGCCTCAGAAGGGGCAATCACGTAGTAGGTGGCGATACCGTCTTTAAAACGGGGACAACTCACATCCACCATGGTGCAGCCAAGGGATTGCAACAGGYTTGCAGCCCCACGCACCGAAGCCTCAACTTCAGGGTTTAAACCAGCGCCAAAGGCCTCTTTCAATATTCCTACCCTCAAACCCTTAAYTGGCTGATCCAAAGCCTCAAGGTAATTAGGAACGGGTAGGTCAAGGCTTGTGGCATCAAAGGGATCGTGGCCGGCAATCACCTGTAAAACAGCCGCCACATCMGCAACCGTGCGGCCAAATGGACCCACTTGATCAAGGGAGCTGGCAAAGGCCACAAGTCCCCAACGGCTCACCCGGCCGTAGGTGGGTTTCAAGCCCACAACACCACAAAAACTTGCCGGTTGTCGGATTGATCCACCGGTATCTGAACCAAGGGCTGCATCGCATTGGCCAGCGGCYACAGCTGCGGCGCTGCCCCCGGAACTTCCCCCCGGCACCCTGGTGGGATCCCATGGATTGGCAGTGGCACCAAATGCTGAGGTTTCCGTTGAGCTGCCCATGGCGAACTCATCGAGGTTTGTTTTACCCACCAGCACAGCCCCTGCCTGCCAAAGCCTTTGGGTAACWGTGGATTCGTAGGGGGGGATGAAGTGCTCGAGCATTCGGCTTGAGCAGGTGGTTTTWATACCTTTAGTGCAGAGGTTGTCTTTAATTGCCAGATTCACTCCGGCTAGGGGTCCCAWCTTTTCACCGGCTGCCTTCGCCTTATCAATCCGCTCTGCATCTAACTTCGCCCGCTCTTGGGTAAGCGTTACGAATGAGTGCAACTGCGGTTCGGTTTCAGCTATGCGATCAAAACTTGCCTGGGTGTGGGCACTGGCCGATTGCAAGCCTTGATCAAAGGCAGCACGCCCCCGGCTGATCACCATGTGCGAAACAAAACTRTTGCGACGCTATCAGCCCTGATGTTCGATGGTGAATGGTTCACCGCGACGGGTTCGCACTAAACGATGTTCCAATACCGCTGGTCCCTCACTGCGCAGGTCTGCCAAGAAAGCAGGTAGCTTGCATTCGAGCGTATGGCGACGCACATAGGGGCCGAACCAATAGGTGACRTCTGGTTGGCGGGTATCAACCCTCGCCCACCAGGCCAGGCCTAGGGCATTGGCAGTGGCGCGGAGGGGAGCGGAAAAAAGACCCATCAGAAAGCTCATGCGCCGTTATTTTGACCTCACATAGGCCCCTCTGGGGCCTATAGGCGGATCTCTGCGCTGAATCCGTCACTTATTTGCTCCTCATTTGGGGTTTCAACAGCTACGGCTGGCGACGATTGCAACTGCACCCGTTGCAGTCGTGGGGCGGGATCCTGGCCRTGAATACCTGCCATCCAACCCCTGCGAGCCAGCTCATAAAGCAGCAAAGCAGTTGCTACTGCTGCATTTAAGTTTGGGGTAACCCCGCGCAAGGGGATACGAACTAATTGATCGCAATGGCGGCGGGTAAGCATCGAAAGGCCRTTTCCCTCGGAACCGGTAACAACAACCAAGGGGCCCTCTAAATCAGCATCCATAAGAGGAACACTGCCCTCCTCGGCTAAACCAACCACGCGGTAGCCATTTTCTTTCAAGGATTCCAGAGCCCGATTCAAATTCACYACCCTTGCAATGGGTAGATGCTCGAGCGCTCCGGCTGCCACCTTTGCCACAGAACCTGTTAACCCTGCACTGCGCCGCTGGGGCAGCACTAAACCATGGGCACCAAGGGCCTCCGCACTGCGCACGATCGCACCAAGATTTTGTGGATCGGTGAGCCCATCTACAGCCATCAAAAGKGGTGCCTCCCCCAATTGACTACAACCTTCCACAAGGGTTTTCAGGTTGAGGGTTTCCGCCGCTGCCGTTTGCAGCACAATTCCCTGGTGAACAGCTGCGCCACTGAGTTGGGCCAGGCGAGCCCAGGTAACCTCCTCAACCAAAACACCAGAACCCTTTGCTTCCCTAAGTAGYTGTAAAAAACGACTGCTGAATCGCATCTCTGGCGTACACCAGATGCGATGAATTGGGCGACCGCTTTCTAGGGCTGCCATGGCCGCGTGGCGGCCCCAAACCAAATCATCAATCTCGGGGCTTGTGTTGCTATCGGCGGTTGGTTCAAAATCTTGATTGGATCTTGGATCACTTCTGCGATCCAAACTTCTGCGATCAGAACTTGTTCGCTCTGAACTGGGTCGATCAAAACTTGTTCTCTCTAGACGTGTTCTCTCAAAACGTGTTTGACCGGCACGGCTTCTATCTGAGCGAGAACGGTCGCTAGTAGACCTTCCAAAACTGGGTCGATCTGATCTTGGCCTATCAAAACTTGGTCGATCCGAGCTGGTTCGATCTGAGCTTGCTCGATCTGAGCTTGTTCGATCAAAACTTGGTCGCTCAGATCTATTCGTTCGGTATCGATCAGATCGGTCGGCCCGCTCCGGAGATTCGTAAGACTTGCTGCGATCCTGCCTATCGGAGCGACCAAGGCGCACCGGACGCTCCGGCCGGCTAGAGGCTCCCCTAGCTGGACCGTCGGGACGGCTGAAGGGTCGCCTAGGGCGCTCCCCTTTGGGGCGATCGGGACGGGGAGCCATGGCGGAGGCAGCAAAGGGAACCAGGCTCAAACAATTTCACACCGGGCCATCCAGGGGTAAATCCTGAAAAAGGCAAAGCAACTCATTAAGTCGCTCCGGATTGCAGAGATAGAGCCAGCCAACCATTGTCTCAAACCCTGAGGCCCTGCCATAGATGGCTGGATCCACACGCCTCGGCCCTCTACCCGCTGAATTACGCCCCCTGCGCACCCATTCCAGCTCAGATTCGGTTAGGTGGGGCTCTAAAAAAAACAAAGCGGCGCWTTGGGCTTCGGCGCGTACTTGCTCAACACCAGCTTGATGAAGCCGGTGGGAACTGGCTTGGTGGCGCACCAACCTGGTGCGCTGGTGAAGTTCCCACACKGCATCTCCAAGCCATGCCAACTGGGCGGGGCCCGGCAAGGCCATGCCAATTRGAGTTTTACTGGGCAGCAAAACCACTTAGGGCAGTGGTGAGATCCGGTTGAAGATTAAGGAAAGCTTCCAATCTCACCAGCTTCACCGTTTGCACAACACGGCTATTTCCAACTACAAAAAATTTGAGTTTTGCCTCATTGCGCTGCTTGGCAATTTGCACGAGGGCGCCAAGGCCAGATGAATCAAGGAAATCAACCTTGCTCAGATCTAGTACCAAAGGAAGCTTGGATTTAGCCACGTATTGGCTTACAAAATCGCGGAATTGACGTTCCGAGTAGGCATCCAGCTGACCAGTGAAATGGAACAGCAGGTAGCGCTCCTGGGGTTCAAATCCACCACGGAGAGAGACGGTGAGTCGCTGCAATTCGGTGATGGCTCCAGTCCTCAACAGCTGATGGGCCCCTATGGGCGCTCAATCTTATCCACAGATCGCCTATCTGCCATCAATGCCACAAATTTGGCGAAATGATGATCAGCGTCATGGGGTCCTGGGGATGCCTCCGGGTGATACTGCACCCCAAAAACGGGCTGATGCAAAAGCTCAATGGCGGCAACGGTTCCATCATTCAGGTTYTTATGGGTGATCTTCACCCGTTCAGGATCAAGGCTTGCCGCATCAATGGCAAATCCATGGTTTTGACTTGTAATTTCCACAATCCCCGCTGCGCCACAGGGGTGGTTAAGGCCGCGATGGCCATAACCAAGTTTGAAGCTTCTGCCACCAAGGGCCAAACCAAGAATTTGATGCCCCAGGCAAATGCCAAAAACAGGCAGGTTTTTTTCTTGCAGCAATCCCCTCGCCAAGCCAATGGCTGAACTCACTGCAGCGGGATCTCCAGGCCCATTTGAAAGAAACACTCCCTCGGGTYTACAAGCCAGAACCTGCTCCAAGGAACAGCTTGCAGGCAACACTCTGAGTTCACAGCCGTGGGCCGCCAAGCGTTCGAGAATTGCTCGCTTTATGCCGAAATCAATGGCCACCACTTGATAGGGCTTGCTTGGTTGCGCTTTCAAGCGTTGATCAAAGCCAACCGGTGATAGCTGTTGCCAGCTGTAGGGCTTAGGGGTTGAAACCTGCTGGGCCAGATTTAAACCTTCCATTGATGGGGCAGAACAAACCATTTCATGGAGTGTTTTGGCTGATGTGCCATCGCTACTCACGGCCCCATTCATGGCGCCACCCTCCCGTAAAACCCTCACCAAAGCGCGGGTGTCTACACCAAATAAACCCACTACCCCGTGCTGCTGCAGCCATTGATCAAGGCTTGCGGTTGCGCGCCAACTACTGGCAACCGGCGACAATTCCCTGCTGATAACAGCCTGCACAGCAGGTTTATCAGATTCCATATCAAATTCGTTTATGCCGGTGTTGCCAAATTCTGGATAKGTAAATGTAAYTAATTGCCCCGCATAGCTTGGATCGGTGAGCACCTCTTGGTAGCCGGTCATCCCGGTGTTAAAAACCACTTCACCAATGGCTGTTCCCCTAGCACCAAAGCTTTTGCCCCTCAGTACGGTGCCATCGGCGAGCACAAGCTGGGCTTCCATCAACTTCAGCACGATTTTTTAATTAAGAGGATCATCCCGCAACGGGGTTTAGGGCAGAGCGGAGGGCTAGTAAACGCTKCCATGGCTCCCCACTATCAAGGCTYGCTAGGGCACGTTCCACACCATCACCCCAATGCTGCACTGAACCGTTGCACCAAAGCGCCAGAGCTGTATTAAGAGCAACCACCTCCCGTTGGGCCTTGCTGCCATTGCCTTGCAACACCCGCTTAAGAATTTCTTGATTGGTTACGAGATCACCGCCCTCAAGTTCAGCAAGGGGCGCAAGGCTCAAGCCAAAGGCGGTGGGATCTAATTGCTGGGCGTGCAATTCACCTGCATCTAAAACAATCAATTCATTTGTTCCAGCGAGGCTCGCTTCATCCAAACCACCATGGCCATAAACAACCACAGCCCTCTGTAAACCCAAATTTTTGAGGGCCCCAGCCATGGGTTTCAACAAATTAATGTCSGCCACCCCCAACACCTGGGCCTCAGGGGCAAGTGGATTAACAAGAGGGCCTAAAAGATTAAATATGGTGCGCACGCCAAGGTTGCGGCGCAKRGGGGCAAGCGCCGCCAGGGAGCCATGCCAGCCAGGGGCAAACAAAAAACTAACGCCGGCTCGATCGATTGCACCAACAACTGATTCCAAAGGAGCTGTTAGTTGAATGCCAAGCCCCTCCAGCACATCTGCTGAACCAACCTTGCCGCTTGCACTRCGGTTGCCATGCTTAGCCACCTTTACCCCACAGCTGGCGGCGGTGAAGGCAACGGCTGTGGAGATATTGAAACTATTGGCACCATCACCACCGGTGCCGCAACTATCGAGCAGAGGCCCATCGGGGCGCTTGCAGGGCAGCGGTGCCGCTGCCCTCAGCACCAAGGCCATGGCTGATAGCTCAATTGCTGAGGGGGTGCGACARCGCAGGGCAGCTAGAAAAGCACCGGTTTGAACSGCACTAAGACTGTTTTCCAACCAGGCCTGCATCAACCCGGCCGCATCCTCTTCAGCCAAGCATTCCCCTTGGAGAAGGCGCTCCAACAAGGCGGGGAGCTGCTGAACCACTTGCATAGCTAAAAAAAAGACCCGGATGCTAAGCATCGCGGGCCAGGTGATGGGGACCTCTTAATAATCGCCTAAGAAGTGGCCAATTCGGGTGATCTAGGCGTCATTTTCACTATCGGTTGAATCAAAGCCACTGCCCACTTGCGATCCCACCTCACTGCCAGGTTGAGCATTGAGCTGTTCACCAGGCAGATAACCAGTGCTCCAGAGCTCCCTACAGCGACGGTTGAGTTCATTGCGATCAAAACCCCAGAGCCTCAGGGTTTTTTCCAGGTCTTCTTTAAGGTCGGTGGCACCTGGAAAACCCTGATAGCGATTAAAAAGCCTTGCGGCATCAACCATTTGCCCACTGGTTGGCTCCTTAGCAGCCAGCAAACCATCMACAATGTTGCGATCTAGGGCATACAGGGGATGGGACTGGGGGGACTCAATCGCCATGGCACCTCCATTGGGGTTGATTGCTACGTAGTTTGGGTGTGAGGGGAGGGATTGGATGTTTGCTTCGTTGAAACTGGGTTTGATTGCCCGTTATTTACGGCCCCAACGCAAGCAACTTTTGCGGGGGGCGTTGGCTCTTTTGGTGGTGAATTTGCTCGGCACCACATTGCCTTTGTTGGTGCAAAGAACCGTAAACAGCCTCAAGCCAGGCTTTTCTCTTGGCGATCTACTCCACCAAGCCCTTTGGATTGCCCTGCTTGCTAGCGCCATGGCCGGGGTAAGGCTTTGGTCGCGGGTATTGGTTTTTGGCGCCGGCAGGCAGGTGGAAATCTTGTTGCGTCAACGTATTTTTGATCATTTGTTGAAACAGGAGCCCGGCTGGGTACAAACCGCTGGCAGCGGCGAAGTGATTAGCAGATCTACAAGTGATGTGGAAAATGTACGGCGGCTGCTTGGATTCGCGGTATTAAGCCTTGCAAACACAGCCCTTGCCTATGCATTCACCCTGCCAGCAATGCTGGCCATAGACCCCTGGCTAAGCCTGGCGGCAATCATCCTCTACCCATTGATGCTGGTGGTGGTGGGCGCCTCGGGGGGACGCATGATGAGCCAACAGCGCCAACAACAGCAGAATCTTGCCCAATTAAGCGATTTAATCCAAGAGGATCTCTCAGGAATTAGTGCAATCAAAATCTATGGGCAAGAACCCACAGAGGTAGGTGCATTTGCATCTCTAAGCAAACGCTATCGCGATGCCGCCATTGCCCTCGCCCGCACCCGCAGCACTCTTTTCCCATTACTAGAGGGCATCAGTTCACTATCACTGCTCGTACTTTTAGCTCTTGGTAGCGGTCAACTGGAGCGCGGCAGCCTCACATTAGGCGGATTAATTGCCCTTATTCTTTATATTGAACGCCTTGTATTTCCYACYGCTTTACTGGGTTTCACCCTCAGTTCATTCCAAACAGGACAGGTGAGTCTTGAGAGAGTTGAAGACCTACTTAGCCGTGAGGCAAGCATTCAAGATCCAATTAGGGCAGATRAGTTGCAAGAAAATTCCACAGGGGCAAGTATCGAAGCAAGGGACCTGTGTGTGCGATATCCAGGCGCTGGGAAAAATTCTTTAAACAAGCTTAGTTTTTGCGTTAAGCCCGGTGAGTTGGTGGCAGTGGTAGGCCCTGTAGGCAGCGGTAAAACAACCCTGGCAAGAGCCTTAGGGCGCATGTTGGAGGTTCCATCMGGCCAACTATTTATTAATGGACAAGACATCACTTGCCTAAAACTCGCCGAMCTTCGCAAACAGATTGCAATGGTGCCCCAGGAGGGCTATTTATTTTCAGCAACCCTTGCAGAAAACCTTTGCTATGGGGATCCAAATGCTGAAATTSTGCAGCTAGAGAGAGTTGTTCAGCAAGCACAACTCAAGGCCGATGTTGAAAGCTTTCCAGATCGTTATCAAACCCTTGTGGGTGAGAGAGGTATCACCCTTAGTGGTGGCCAAAGGCAAAGATCATCCCTTGCCCGCGCCTTACTTGTTGATGCTCCACTTCTTGTGCTTGATGATGCCCTTGCCAGCGTAGATAACCGCACCGCTGCAGCAATTCTGCAATCCCTAACCATCGACCTACATCGCACGGTGTTGTTCATAAGCCACCAACTATCTGCGGCTGCCGCCTGTGATCGGGTATTGGTGATAGTTGATGGCCAGTTGGTTCAAGAGGGCACCCACCGGGAATTRGTGGGCCAGGAGGGCACCTATCGGCGCCTATGGGAAAGGGAAAAGGCCAGYACTGAYCTAGAAGTGGCCGCTCGCTAAACAGTTGTTCTCGCTAAGCAGTTGTTTAAGAAGTGCCATTTTTTTCATTTCCAGCCAGTTGATTGTCCATAGTTGAACAAATAGCAAAGGCCGCCATGGGCAACATTCACGCCTACCGCATGAGCTGCACCCTCACATTTGGGGACATATACGGCCAGGTGCTGGCATGGGTTGGCTTGATCTTTATCAGCCTTGCAACAGCATTGAGCTTGATGGGTGCCAGCAGACCCCTGTTTGCCTTGGTGGCCGTGGGTTTGATCCTGGTGCTATCGCTGCCATTTTTGGTTTTTGCTTTCACCACAACGCTGCTTAATCACATTGCATTAGAACCAAGGGAGCAAAGCAGCAGCAACGCCTAATGGCCGAATCAACCAAACATTTTGTGCTTGGCAGTTTTATCGATGCCGAGGCGGGACCGAACCAAGCTGAGGCGATCTTCGGCTGCGGTTGCTTTTGGGGTGCAGAAAAAGGCTTTTGGCGATTGCCAGGGGTTGTTASCACCGCCGTTGGTTATGCCGGTGGCAATGGCGCTTCACCTAGTTACGAAGCAGTTTGTGGTGGKCGCACTGGCCACGCTGAGGTGGTRAGGGTGGTTTGGAACAAGCAAATTGTTGATTTCTGCGATCTACTCAAGCTCTTTTGGGAATGCCACGATCCCACCCAGGGTGATCGYCAAGGCAATGACCGCGGCAGTCAGTATCGATCGGTTATYTACACAAACGATCCAAACCTTGATGCGATTGCCAAGGCAAGCTGTGATGCCTATCARAATTTATTAACCGAAAAGGGTTTTGCTGCCATCAGCACTGAAATTAAACTGAATCAAATCTTCTATGCCGCTGAGGAATACCACCAGCAGTACCTGGCCAAGCCTGGAAGCCGCCCTTACTGCTCAGCACAACCAACCAGGGTGAGCCTTGGCCCCTTTCCAGGCTGCCACTACCTCCTGCCAGAAAAGGTTTGGAGCCATTACGACTGGTCGGTGAGCCACTGTGTGCTGCGTGGTGAGAACAGCCCAATCGWGCTTTAACAAGGTGAGGCTTTGGGCTCTAGCCCTTGCTGCACCACTGTTTTTTACAGCAAATTCGGCTCACTCAGGTCCTTCCCCCTGGTGGGAACACTATGAGCTGAAGCAAACCTATCGCTGCGCCGAYAGCAGTGAATTACTGCTGGAACGCAACGACAGCCAAGCCTCGATGTACCACAGGGGCTATAAAACAAATCTGTTTCGAGATCAGAAGGCCTTTGCCTTAACCCGTTATGCCAATGAAAGATTGAGCGTTGTGCTCAGTGGTGATGAACTAACCATCGAAGACCTACTMAGCAAAACCCGCTGCCATCGCACGGAACAGGTGTGACCAACAACCMTTCTCCTAAACAACCAAACAAGCCCCTTCACCCCCTGCCAAAGGGCCTTGTGGAGCTCTATGGACTGCTTGCGGTGCTSTTTGTTTTGGTGCCTGAATGGCTAGCTGGCAATGCCCTTGCCCAGCTACAGGATTCCAATTCRGAAGCCTCGTTACCGGCCACATCTGCGGCCTGGAAGCGAGTGCCGGAATTGATGCTTGCCTCCCTAAGCATGCTGGAGTTGAGGGCCCTTGCCCGCAGCCGCCGTTTGTATGGATATCAAAGGCAGTTGCGAGAACACCTAACCCTGCGCTTGCTAAAGCAATTGCGCAAACAACGCTAGGCACTTGCTGCTGTGTTACTTTTCAAAGGTTCGGGGCGTAGCGCAGCTTGGTAGCGCACCACTTTGGGGTAGTGGGGGTCGTGGGTTCAAATCCCGCCGCTCCGATTGATCATTAAAAACTACCGGCAATT
Source organism: Synechococcus lacustris str. Tous (assembly GCF_003011125.1). Taxonomy (GTDB): domain Bacteria; phylum Cyanobacteriota; class Cyanobacteriia; order PCC-6307; family Cyanobiaceae; genus Synechococcus_D; species Synechococcus_D lacustris. The sequence continues at coordinate 44,840 of NZ_PXVC01000004.1, forward strand.
GCCGGTTTTTTTTTGCCTTTAAGCATTGCTACTGCTATCAAGGAATAAAGATTCAGCRATCATGGCTAGCTACACAATCACGATCGAAGCTGGAAAGAGCTTTAGCTGTGCAGACGACAGCTACATACTCGATGCAGCTGATGCCGCCGGGGTAGATCTGCCCTATTCATGCCGGGCAGGKGCCTGTTCGACCTGCGCGGGCAAGTTGATWAGTGGAGCGGTTGATCAAGCAGATCAAAGCTTTTTRGATGATGAGCAAATGGCCCAGGGTTATGCGCTGCTATGCGTTAGTTATCCCACCTCGGATTGCACAATCAAAAGTAATGCAGCGGAAGAAATTAGTTAAACCAAGCGAGTTGCCGCTCTGTATACCTGCAACCAACGATTAATCCTTGGTTTTAAACTTTGGGGGATTTCGTGTAACAGCTGATCTAATTCAAGGGCGCCAAGCCGCTGCAGATCACGAATCTCGCCATGCCAAAGATTTTCCGCCTCACGGATGAGCCTTGCCCATGTGCGGGCCCTTTGCCAGGTGCAAAGTTGCAGGTTTAGCAAAGYGCTGGCTGCCATGGCTCCAGCATAAAAGCCAATGATTAACCCGCCAACGGTTTTGCTTCAAATGGTAATTCCAAGGTTTGCAGYTGCCTTTGGCTGAGGCGACGGGTCCAAGCCCCCTTAATTGGTTCATTCCAGCGAAACCCAGCATCCTTAGCTAATTGCCTTTGGGCGTAGCTAACTTGAGCTTGATAAAGCTGGCGAGGTTCGAGAGCTTCCAAAAGYAGAGCCTCTAAATCATCACAACGCTCAAATACTTGGGCTATGTAGATGCAATCCGTTAGGGCCCTGTGGGCAGCCCAAACGGGAATTGAAAAAGCAAGGGCTAAATCCCTCAACGATGGCCTTGCTTTCAAACCAAGGGCCTTKGGCCAAGCCAGATCCTCCATGCTGCAAACCCAAGGCATATCAAGGCAGGGAAGCTGGCCGCAACCAAACCAGCGGCGATCAAAACAAGCGTTGTGGGCAACAGCCACATCGGCYGCAGCGGCCATCGCTTCAAACAACTGCAAACTCTGGTGCCAGGGCTGGGATAGCTGGGTGGCMTTTGGATCGATGCCGTTAACGGCAATGGCCGGGTTACTAGTTGCCGGCAATARAAAGGAGAGTTGGCTTAAAACACAGCGATGGGGAACGGAAAAAAGGATTGCGCCAACTTCTAGGCACTGGTGCAAGGTTGGCTCTAAACCAGTGGTTTCAGTGTCGATGATCAAAAGTTGTTGGGGCAACGCAGTTAACAAACTGGGTTGTTGCCATGCTGCAGCCATTTATGGGGATTCACTGGTTCTATCGTCCCAGCAAAACACTAAGCCAGCAAGAATCTGTCTAGGGTTTGGGGGCGCCAATGCAGTAATGCCATGTCTATTGCCGTTGGAGACAAGGCTCCGGCCTTCAGCCTGAAGGATCAAAATGGAATAGAGCGATGCTTAAACAACATTGGTGAAAAGGCATTAGTGCTGTTTTTCTACCCAAAAGACGACACCCCCGGCTGCACCATTGAGGCATGTTCCTTCAGAGATCAATATGCAACACTCCAACAGTTGGGAGCAGAGGTATGGGGTGTGAGTGGCGACGGWGCAWCGAGCCACAGACGCTTTGCCGAACGCCATCAACTTCCCTATCCACTTCTAGTGGATGAACAAAATAAACTACGCCAACAATTTGGCGTACCCAATTCACTGATTTTACTACCAGGAAGAGTAACATATGTTATTGACAAAWATAAAATAGTCAAACTTGTKTTTAATGCAATGCTTGACGCAAATGCCCATGTTGCCAAGGCAAAAACAACCCTGGAAATGCTTAATTCTTAATGGGCTGGCAGCAAWTAGGTGAACTATGGGTATATCGCCCAAGGGAACCAAAGGCCTTAATTCAGTTTATTGGCGGCAGCGGCTTAGGAGCAACACCCCAGYTGAGTTACCGCAGGCTGTTAGAAKCWCTAGCTGAACAGGGTTGGCTYATCCACTGCTGGCCATTCGTACCAAATTTTGATCATCAATACCTAGCTGTTAATGCTTGGCGTTCTTTTAGGGCAGAGCAACAGAATTTAGCTTGCCTAAGACTTGGCCACAGCATGGGCTGCAAACTGCAYCTACTGGCCCCCGACCAAGGGCGGGGCTGCAAAGCCCAGGCCCACATGAGCTTTAATAATTTTTCAGCTGGCCGCTCAATTCCATTTTTCAATGAATTGGCACCAAGGCTAGGTATAACAAGTGAATTCAGCCCAGGCCCAGATGAAACGATGCAGATTATTAGCGATATTAAAGCACCAAAAGATCAACTTATTATTAAATTTAAGAGCGACGAATTAGACCAGAGCAACCTGTTGCTTAAATGCCTAAACAAAAATCCRTCTAGTAATGTTAAACAATTGGAACTTAGCGGTGATCATCTCACCCCTGCAAGYGCTGGATTAAGGCAGCAATTTCTAGCGGGAATCACAGACGGTTCACGCCAGCGGCAATTAAATCGTTTGGCAGCAGCGATTACAGAATGGTGGAATACTCAAGCATCATTACGCAACTGATCAAGAACAGAACGATCTTCRAGGGTACTTGTATCACCACTTATCTCTTCACCAGATGCCAAAGCCCTAAGAATCCGTCGCATGATTTTACCGCTACGGGTTTTAGGTAATGAATCTGTGAAATTAATCTGGTCTGGTTTTGCAATAGGGCCAATTTCATTGCCCACATGGGCCCTTAATTCAGCCACTAATTCTTCGCTACCAAGCMGATCAACCTGAAGGGTTACAAAAGCAACAATTGCCTCKCCCTTTAAATCATCAAAACGCCCCACAACTGCCGCTTCGGCTACTGCAGGGTGACTAACAAGGGCYGATTCTATTTCCATGCTACCCAAACGATGGCCGGAAACATTGATCACATCATCCACACGACCCATCACCCAGAAATAACCAGCCTCATCCCTGCGGGCACCATCGCCAGCAAAGTAAATAGTGGAACCATCAGCCGGCTTGATATACGACCAATAATTTGAACGGAATCGCTCTGGATCTCCTTGCAATGTTCGCATCATGCCCGGCCATGGTTTAAGGATTACTAAATAACCACCTTGATTTGCAGCTAATAAATTACCATTGGCATCCATTACTGCAGCGGTAATCCCAGGTAGGGGCAATGTTGCAGAACCAGGTTTAGTTGGGGTTGCAGCCGCAAGGGGACTGATCATCACGCCACCGGTTTCAGTTTGCCACCAAGTATCAACAATTGGACATTTATTTGAGCCAATAACATCCCTGTACCACATCCATGCCTCAGGATTAATAGGTTCACCAACGCTGCCTAAAATACGCAATGAGCTCATATCAAATTGATCTGGCACCTGCCTACCACTTTTCATAAACGCSCGAATAGCCGTTGGCGCTGTATAAAACAAACTAACTTTATGCTTCTCAATGATCTGCCAAAAAGCACCAGGAYTAGAAGCCCTTGGAGCTCCTTCATACATCAATGTTGTGGCWCCGTTAGAKAGTGGACCATAAACAATATAACTATGACCTGTAATCCATCCAACGTCGGCAGTACACCAGTGTATATCATTTTCCTTCAGGTCAAATATCCATTTAAATGTTAAGTGAGCCCATAAATTGTAACCAGCTGTGGTGTGAACAACCCCTTTTGGTTTSCCAGTGGAACCTGATGTATAAAGTACAAATAATCTATCTTCACTATTCATAGGTTCAGCCTCGCAAGCTGATGATTGGCAATCAACCAAATCGTGCCACCAATGGTCACGACCGTTCTGCATACCAACCTCTTGCTTAGTGCGTTGCACAACTAATACTTTTTGCACAGATTCACAGCCCTGGGAAAGGGCGTCATCAACGGCTAACTTGAGCCCTACGGCTTTATCTTTGCGAAATCCACCATCAGCTGTGATCACTAATTTTGCTTTGCCATCATTGAGGCGATCCCTAAGGGCCTCCGCTGAAAAACCACCAAATACAACCGAATGGGCAGCTCCAATGCGCGCACAGGCCAACATGGCGATGGCGGCCTCTGGCAACATTGGCATGTAAAGAGCAACTAAATCGCCCCGCTCAACACCAAGGGCTTTAAGGGCATTTGCAGCTTTACAAACCTCATGGTGGAGTTGCCTGTAGGTAAAAATACGGCTATCGCCTGGTTCCCCTTCCCAAATAAGCGCTTGTTTATCAGCCCTGGGGCCTTGCAGATGGCGATCAAGGCAGTTGTAAGAAATATTTGTGGTGCCCCCTTCAAACCAGCGGGCAAACGGCGGATTAGTCCAATCGAGCACTTGGCTAAATGGRCTRAACCAATGGAGCTCCCGCTTGGCATGGCTTCCCCAAAAGAGCTCGGGGTTTGCCTCTGCCTCCGCCACAAGCTGCCTGTAGCTGGCCAWGGAACCGATGGCAGCGCTTTGGGAGAGCTCTGCTGGGGGATCAAAGGTGCGCTCTTCCTTGAGAACAGATTCAATGGCCATGTCTGTCATCACTGGGGGGGCAATCGCCCTTGCAAGGTTGCTTAAACAGTTATCTAACCGACAAGCCCTCGGTCGTCAAAGTAAAAAAGCAGGAGAAGATGCAGAGGTATGTACCCAGCAACGCTGTGCTCCAACACCTGCGGCAAATCAAACCCGCCGGCTGCCTCTTTGATCTTGATGGCCTTTTGYTAGATACGGAACCTCTGCACAGCAGAGCATGGGCCGCAAGCATCGAGCATTTTGGCGCCCACGTGCCTGAAGGCCTATTGCTGGAGCTCAGGGGCCGCAATCGTTTTGATAATGCGGCGGCGGTAATTAAAAAATTAAACCTACAAATAAGCAGTGAGGAGCTYTTGGCAATTCAACAACCAATATCTCAATCCCTGGTTTCAAATGCCCAACCCATGCCTGGAGCAAGGGAGCTGGTTGAGCTTTGCCACAAAAAAAATATACCCATGGCCATTGCCACTAGCAGTGGCATGCAGGCGGTATTGGTAAAACTAAAACCACACCCATGGTTGGAATCGATAAAAGTGCGGGTCCATGGAGATGACGCAAACATAGATAGGGGAAAACCAGCCCCCGATTTATTTATTGAAGCCGCAAAACAATTAAATGTTGATCCAAAAAATTGCTGGGCATTTGAGGATTCCCCCGCAGGGGCAACTGCRGCKTTTGCAGCMGGTTGCSAAGTTTTTGTATTACCAGCCCCAGGGTTAAATGMAAAGRATTATCCAGAAAAATCAATTATCCTAGAAACCTTATTTAATGTGCCAATWTAATAAKAGYTTCAATAWAGTGARATCATATCGTTTCCAGGTTAACACCTTTTGTTTCYACTCGATAAAGCCAAGTAATCCAGGCGCCAATTAATGARGTTASGGCAAGCAATGGAAGCAAGCGGTCTGCCCCAAAACCAYTTAGCAAAGCAGGAAAAAAGAAAGCGGTTATTACCGCTCCAACCTTGCCASATGCAGCAGCRAATCCAGCGCCTACTCCTCTAATTTTAGTAGGAAATACTTCACCAGCAATTAAGTAAGTTTGAGAATTTGGCCCTAGATTCGTCATAAATTGGAACAGGAAAAAGCCAACTCCAATTAAAACTATATTATTGGCACCATTGAAATTTCCGGCCGCTGCAATTAAAAGRCCAAGGGCGCAACCTATGAAGCCAGCTATTTGCAAAGGGATYCTACCCAACTTATCTGAAAGCCATATGGCAAAAGCAATGCCAACTAAAAAGCCAATATCAACTAGGGCAGTTCCCTTGGCACCAAGTAAATCGTTATGGATTARAGCGGAAAGATTATGCTCTTGGGCCTCTGCGCCRAAGGCTGCTGCAATTATTATTGGYGTAAAAATACCAATTCCATAGGTAGAAATATCCTGGAGAAACCATGGCAAAGARGCAAGTATTGTAGATTTGAGCTGCTTACCATGGAAAAGATCTCCGAATTTACTTGATTTATACTTTACCACTCCCTCCTCGGCAATTTCTAGTTGCAATAAACTTATRTCTTGCCTATTTAAGAGTTTGCGAAGCTGCTTTTCAGCCTTAGTTAAATGCCCTTTACTAAGGAGCCAATGGCTACTTTCAGGCAAAAATATTCGCCCCCAWGCAACAAGAGCAACGGGGATAAYAGGTAATAAATAGAAAATCCTCCAGGTACTCAGTTCTGGTTTAGAACTCAAAACAACCGCACAGATCGCCGTACCGATTACAGCTCCCAAGGCCTGAAAACTAAAAGCACCCAATACAAGCCTGCCGCGAATTGAGGCTGGTATGCTCTCRGAAATAACTAAATGGGCTGTTGGATAATCAGCGCCAAGGGCTAAGCCCATTATAAAAAGCCAAAATATAAGCAATTCACTACTACTGCTAAATGATGCACCTAATAATCCAATCAATAGCAAAAMCATCTCTCCTATAAAAACCGGCTTTCGGCCAAAGCGATCAGCCAGCCCRCCAAGAAAGAGAGCACCTATTAATATTCCAGCYAATGTAGCAGCAGTAATGAATCCTTTTGTTGTTTGATCAATTGAAAACTGCTCAGAAACCAAMGGAAGTGCTATTCCACCCATGAAAACAATCAGGCCTTCAAAAAACTTGCCCGCAGTGGCAAGGCTCCAAACCAACCATTGCATCCCAGATAGGGGTGCTTTGCCAAGGGAGGATCCATCCTGCCAATTAGGAATTTCCTCGATGTAAGCCTGAACTGTTTTTTTCATTGTTATTACATAGTTTTAAAATAACTTTTTAAATTAAACTTTTTTAAAAGTTAAGCTCAAGGGGTCACTCCAGTTRCCCTTAGCTATTATTCCGCGAACATTGCCACATAGATGCCGTAGKATGAAGAAAACTGGCTCCTGGGCAGTGGGATTTGCTAATTCRTCGCAGATCTGMTTCACAGAACGCTCCACACCATCCTGCAGCAATGATTCAACTTGTTTTTGCAAACTAAGGATTTCGGCAGCAGCTTTGTTGCCCGCCTCAACACCGGGTTGATGGTAGGCATTGATATCAACAAGTTCACCGTATAAACCAACGGCCCTTTCAAATAAAGCCACTAGGGCGCCAAGATTTTTTGCRTTAAATTTTTCCAGAGTGATCGTTATGCTTTGCCTTCCCCCCTCAGACAGAGCAGCTCTTGTGCCTTGTAAAAATCCATCAAGGAAATCACCAGGGTAGGAATCCTCAAGCATTGGTATATCTGTTGGATCTTCTAATACTTCAATAAATGTGGCAAAGAAATTATCGATCCCATCCCGAAGTTGTTGAACATAGGCATGTTGATCCGTTGAACCCTTATTGCCATATACAGCGATTCCTTGGTGAACAACCTGTTCTTTCCTATCAAGACGCTTGCCGAGRGATTCCATCACCAACTGCTGTAGATATCTACTAAACACCTCTAAACGATCGCGATAGGGCAGCACCACCATGTCGCGTTTACCCTTGCCATCGCCAGCCACATACCAACTCGCAGCCATTAAGGCAGCCGGATTTTGCAACAAAATTGGCAGCCGGGTTGCACAATCCATTTCCGCCGCTCCCGCAAGAAAGGCAGCGCTATCGATACCAGCAAGAACAGCCGGCAGCACACCAACAGCACTGGTAATCGAAGTGCGCCCACCCACCCAATCGAACATATCGAAGCGATTCAACCAACCCTGTTCTGCTGCTTCTTTGTCTAATTTGCTATCGCGCATGGTGATTGCCACTGCATGCTGGCTCCATTGGCAACCGGCAAGCTCAAAACGGTGCCTTGCCTGCACCATACCGATGTGAGGTTCTGGTGTACCACCAGACTTACTAACAACCACCACCAAAGTGGTTGGCAKAGATGGGCCGATTGCGTTAAACAGGCGGCTCATTCCATCGGGATCAACATTGTCTAGGAAATGAAACGGCAAACCTTTGCCGTTTTCCTGCAGGGCCCGAATCATCAAAACGGGACCTAAGCCAGAACCACCAATTCCAATCCAAAGCACATTGCTAAATRAGCTGCCATTGGGGGCTTTGATTTTTCCCTCAAGAAGATCAGCACCAAATTGCTGCATTCGTGCAACTTCTTCACCTATGTGAGCTGCGGTTTCTTGATCTGGAGCCAAWGCTGAATTTCGCAACCAGTAGTGGCCCACCTGGCGATTTTCATCGGCATTGGCAACAGCGCCGGCCTCAATCGCTGCCATTGCCTCAAATGCCTTGGCAAAGGGCTGCTCAAACTGATCAAGCTGGGGCTGATTCAGCTGCATGCGGCTTACATCAAGCCACATGCCAAGGGATTCGTGGTGCCAGAGCAAATTGCAAAAACGCTGCCACTGGCCAGCGCCGTYGGATATGTCTAGATCAGGAAGGGAGCCGGCCATGCTCGAGGTGCCCATCTGATGCCCAAAACGATCTGCACTGCAGACTATTCAGCTTTGGTGACGATGGGGTTATGGCACGTAGTGGGCTTAAGCATTTGAACTACTGGCACCCACCMWGGGGATCAATAAAAAAAGCATTTAATATTGATTTGGTTGGTTTTTAGCCATTCAGCTACCTGCCCTGCCACAACTAAAGCCGCTGAAAAAGCCCGTCCTAACTGGCTTCAGCTTTGCTTTGACATTATTTTTAGCGGGTTCCTTTGCAGATCCGAGCCGAGAWATTSATTCAAACCAAATCGATCTGAGTAGATCAGCTCAGGCCGAATCACCTAGACCGGATCCAGCGGATTTCAGCGCTCAAGAGCTGCAACTATTGCAGAAGCGTTTTGGCGTGCACGGTCCCCAAACCCCCATAGCCCAGCTCTTCACCGCTGGGCTAGACCACTGGCTGCCCTTAAGAAATCAAACCCTGGATCGTTTGGGGGCCCTAACKCCTACCTTGCGGCGTGAAGCAAAGGCAAAAGGAATAAATCCAATGTTTTTAGCTGCAATCCTCTACGACGAACTTCAGCATGCAAAACCTGGAGAAGACACGCCCTTAGCTGTTCAATCGGGACTGTTTAAAACCCATGGTTTGGCTCAATTAGGTGTTGAGGAACTGATCCATCAAGGCTTATTACCMAAAAATCCCAGCCCTCAGCAATTGGCTTGGGCTAAGAGTGAGCTCTTAAATCCAGAACGAAATATCGCAATACTTGCTGAAAAAATGCATCGGTTAATCATCGCCCTTGATGCTAAACCTGGAAATAATTCAAATTCCAGCACAAGCTATCGAGAAGCCCATCTGCTGGCAACACTTGCCTATTTACACAACGGCAAGCTCGACTACCCCACCAGAATTCTCAAATATATGCAAGATCCTGCTTTGCATGGCTTGGTATATGGCAACCAAAAGCCAACTGCAAGTGCACTGATCTAGTTRTTATGATTTTTACACACTAGTTGCAAAGCTGTTAATCTCTTCTGCAATTGCAACCAGTTAAAACTTCTCGGATCAGCCCTAGCGCCAGCTAAATCAACGTGGCGATGGGTTGTGATGGCCTCCGGCGCTATTTGGTAGCGAATCATCCAATCAGCCAACACTCGGCTCAATGCGTCATATTGGGCACTGCTGTAACCACTGTGATTAAGATCATCATTAAAACCATCCTCAGGGGTTTCTAAACTCACGTGCAAAGCAAAGTTATTAATAGATCCGCTTAGATTTTTGTTGTAGAAAATCCACCGGCCTTTAAATGCTGAATGTCCTGCCCCATAGGCGCGAAATGATGGAGGTACCAATTGAACTATCTCCCCGCTCCTAGCAACCAGGGTGTGATAACTRACCTGATCTTCATCGGATGGATGGGGGGTTAATAATGTATTAATAGCTGAATTCACATCAAACACTGTTTCATGTAATACAATTACAGCAGGCTTAGGGTTTAGTTTTTGTCCAAAACTGTCAATTTTTACACGCTCGCCATAATTGGAAGGATGCGCCTTAAYCTCACTTAACTTAAGATCCATTGATAATAATCTAGATCTTAAATCAGGATTTGCTTTAGGGCAATTCATGATCAGAGGTGATTTCCACTCAGGCTGCGTTGGCGGCAACGGTGTTTTAGARCTTTGYTCATTTATCCTTGGAATTGATATACCAGCAAMAGCATTGCTATTCCTATTAATAAGATATTTTTTWTGCAMATAAATTGCAAGCCAATAGCTTCCAAACGCCAAGGCAAAGCAGGCTGCGAGTTTAATTTTTTTGGATCTAAAATGTTGCCTKAACATTACCCATGCCCCTGAAGCCAACGGCAGCGGAGCTTAATTGCATCTGAAGCTGCATCAGGATCCTCAACCAAGCTCCAGCTTAAGGGCTTAATAATGGATGGGCAGAGCAGCATTTCAGATATGCAACCATCATGGCTAATCAATAGGCGATGATTATAATTTGGCTGCAGATATTGATCAAAGAAATCAATCGATCTGCATCGCTCGCCATCGATGGCTAGTATTTCGTCACCCACACACAAACCAGCAGATTCACCAGGGCTATCACGAGCGAGCTTGCAAATGCGCAACTCACCATTGTTTAACTCCAAACCTATGCCACTAAATGCATGCTTTGCATCGGCACTAGCTAGGCGCATTCCAACCATTAAAAGATTACTTTCCAGCGGTAGATCTTCAATACTGTTAAGCCATATTGGCAAAATTGATAGCAGTTTATCATCAAATTTAGCGGCTGCATTTAATAAATCCTCAGGGCTGTAGCCGCGCTGATAAATTCCAAATTTTTGCCACAATTCCTGAAGAAGCTGCCCTAGGCAAAAGCCCTTAGATAGAAGATGTATATCAAGCAAAAGGGCCACTAATTGACCTTTCAAATAGTAACTAATTTGCTGATTATCACTATGGGCATCCCTTCGGTAAAGTTTAATCCAGGCCTCTTCGCTACTTGCCACAAGGCTTTGCACCGCCTTACCTGGAGTGCAAAGATACCTATTAATATCTTTTCCTAAATCATCAAAATAATCAGCAWTACTACAAAGACCTGCTCTCAAAACAAGCAGGGAATCATAATAACTTGTAATTCCCTCTGCAAACCAAAGGCTAGCTGTGATTGTTTCAGCTGAATAATTATACGGCGTTAACTCCCTTGGCCTTAATCTTCTTACATTCCACTGGTGTAGATATTCGTGGGCTACAAGTTGWAAAAGSYKGCGTACGCCTGCTGGCGTATTTAGCTCATTTCGGCTAAACATAAGCGCCGTATTGTTATCGTGCTCTAAACCGCCAAAACCATTAAGGCAAAAACGAATCATAAATAAATAAACAGATGCCGGCGGATGCTCCACTCCCATCAAGCGGCAAACAGTGCTGCAAATCAATGGCAATTGCCAGCGCCATTGATCCAATGGCGCTGGTTTTATCAAACCTTGCCAAACCCAGCGGTGGGGCACTCCGCCCACATCAAAAGTTATCTCCTCCATCGCACCTAAGGCGATGGGGCAATCRATCAATTGATCGTAGTTATCAGCCTTGTATAWGCCATCCCCAAGCTGGCTAAGCGATGTGGCAACCTGCCATCCCAGCGGTAGCTTCAGAGATAGGGTATGGCTAAACCAGCGCTGGCCTTCCACCTCCAGGGCCCAGGCAGCAGCTGTTAAAAAGCCKTGCCCTTGATCAAGCCAATTGCTGCGCACGCTTGCTTCCACAGCCAGGAGGCCATAGCTAATGCTGAGCTCAAGGCCGGGGCGAACAATTAGGAGCCAACTGCTACTGGTTAAKCGCCTTGCACACAACTGTTGATCCGCCTGAAAAACAACTAAACCCTCAAGATGCCTTGCGTAAGCTCGATCTAAATAGGAACCAGGGGTCCAAACGGGAAGCTGCAATTTGATCCGACTGGTTTGGGGAGTGCATTTGAGCTCCACCTGGAAACGCTGGCTTGAAGCATTGCTTAAATCAAGCCAATAATGGGGACCGATCACCAATAAATACCTCAACGGATAATTAGCCCTAAACTATGCTAGCCGTAATTCKCTAATTGGAATAGAGCAATGGAAGTAGAGCAATGCGTATAGCGGTACTCGCCTCCGGATCTGGAAGCAATTTTGAGGCATTGCTTCACTATTGCCGCGATCATMARCARGGTTTAGCAACCATTGAATTATTAATCATTAACAACCCAGGTTGTGGTGCCCAGCAGCGGGCTGAAAAATACARCATACCCTGGYTGCTGATTAATCACCGTAATTTTGATAGCCGTGAAAATTTTGATGATGCCATACTTAAGGCCTTGCAGCTGGCAAAAATTGATTTGGTTGTTTTGGCTGGCTGGATGCGAATAATCACAGCAAAACTTATCGATGCATTCCCAAGTGGAAGATTGCTAAATATTCATCCAAGCCTGCTGCCAGAATTTAAAGGAAGYGCTGCGATTGCAGCAGCCCTTGCCGCTGGTGCAAAAAAAAGTGGTTGCACCGTCCATGAGGTGGTGCTCAATGTTGATGCTGGCCCAATAATTGCCCAGGCGGAGGTTGAGATCCAACCATCTGACACATTAGAGAGCTTGAAACTTAAAATACAAGAACAGGAACATCTGATATTTGCTCCAGCGATATTTTCAAAAGTAAGGCAATTGGTTTATGGATAGTATGGAAGCATTGGCAAGCCTGCATCAACCGCTTGACCTGTCATTACATTGAGGCATTGAACCGCTTGGCCGGCTTGGCCTTTAATTAAATTGTCAATAACACTCATAACAATAACCTGGCTAGTGCGCTTATCAACAGCTACTGATATAAGYGCYTTATTTGTATGTTTAACCCATTTAGTGGAGGGATATGTACCAACTGGCAATATATCTATACAGGGATGATTCTTATAGGTTACTTGATACAAAGTAGTTAAATCCTCTGCCGTAAGACCTGGGTCCCGCAAGCGACCGTAAACRGTTGCCAGCAGGCCCCTAACCATCGGMATCAAATGGGGGGTGAACTGAAGTTGRATATTCCTACCGGCTGCCTTGCTGGCAAGCATTTCAATCTCGGCGGTGTGGCGATGGCCCACAACCCCATAGGGGGCAACCGCTTCAGCAGCTTCTGCCAAAAGCAAATGCTCCTTAGGGGCACGACCACCCCCTGAGGTGCCAGTTTTGGCATCRATCACAATTCCTTCCCCTTCAATYAAGCCCTGCTGYAGCAGGGGCATCAGCGCCAGCAAACTGGCCGTTGGGAAGCAACCAGGGGCCCCCACTAAKCGAGCCTTAGGTAATTGCTCCATGGCCCATTCCACCAGGCCATAAACCGCCTCGGAGCAAAACTCTTGATCTGCCCGATCGAACTCTTTTGCTTCACTGCTATAGGTGGCCGCCCATTGGCTMAGGCTTGGAAATCGGTAGTCGGCCGATAGGTCAACAACCCTTACCCCTAACTGGAGCAACCGGGGCACCAAGCCACTGGCTAAACCATTGGGGAGGCTGAGCACAGCAAAATCTGCTGCAGCTGCTATGGCATCTGGCTCTGGATTCTGCACCACCAAATTTTCTGCCAGTGGCAAAAAAGGGCATAAATCAAACCAGCTTTTACCTGCACTGCGCTCCCCACCAAGAAAACTGAGCTCAAAGCCAGGGTGATTTTGCAAAATCCTCAGGGTTTGCAAACCGCCATAACCCGAGGCACCAATAACGGCAACCCGCCGCGGGGAACTACTAGCTACGGCCATGGAGCAACTTGATTAGCGCAAACTTTAGTGATCGATAGGCACGCAAGAAGCTTTATAACAAACATCAGTTATCCCTTCCCATGGCTGCCCAACCCGCCAACGGCCTTGATATTCAATTCGATTCGATCGAAAAGGCGTTGCATGCGATTCGGGCCGGGGCCTGCGTGGTGGTGGTAGACGATGAAAATCGTGAAAACGAAGGCGATTTGATCTGCGCCGCTCAATTTGCAACCCCGCAGCAGATCAATTTCATGGCAACGGAAGCTCGGGGTTTGATTTGCGTAGCCATGGAGGGGCGCCGCTTAGATGAGCTCGAATTGCCCTTGATGGTTGATAACAACACCGATGCCAATCAAACCGCCTTCACCGTGAGCATTGATGCGGGCCCTGAACAGGGGGTGAGCACCGGTATTTCCGCCGAAGATCGAGCCCGCACAATTCAAGTTGCTCTGCATCCTGAAAGCCTTCCCAAAGACCTGCGCCGACCTGGCCATGTGTTCCCCCTGAGGGCAAAAGATGGAGGTGTTTTAAAACGGGCTGGTCACACCGAGGCAGCAATTGATCTRGCGCGGTTGGCGGGCCTATATCCAGCTGGGGTGATCTGCGAAATCCAAAATGCMAATGGTTCGATGGCGCGGCTAGCCGACTTGCACAAATACGCCCAAGAGCACCAATTATGTTTAATAACCATCGCAGATTTAATTAGCTATCGCCTGAAAAACGAACGCTTTGTTGTACGCGAAGCATCTGCAAATTTACCAAGTCAATTTGGTCAATTTGAAGCGATTGGTTATCGCAATAGCCTTGACGGACAAGACCATCTAGCCCTTGTTAAGGGAAATCCTCAGGAATCTGATTCACCTATTTTGGTGAGGGTGCACTCAGAGTGCCTCACSGGAGATGCCTTTGGCTCCCTGCGCTGCGATTGCAGGCCCCAGCTGGAGGCTGCCTTRCGCATGATTGAAGCAGAAGGTTGTGGCGTTGTGGTTTACCTGCGCCAGGAGGGCCGCGGCATYGGTTTGATCAACAAATTAAAGGCCTACTCCCTGCAGGACGGTGGCCTTGATACGGTGGAAGCGAATGAAAGTTTGGGATTTGCGGCCGATCTACGCAACTACGGCGTAGGCGCCCAAATTCTCTTTGATCTGGGAGTGCATCGCCTAAGGCTTATTACTAATAATCCACGCAAAATCGCAGGCCTTGGCGGCTATGGCCTCGAGGTGGTTGAGCGCTGCCCCCTGGTGATAAATCCAGGGGAACAYAACGCTGATTATCTAAGTACAAAAGCAAAAAAACTGGGCCATTTAATGGGTTAAACCCTAGCAGTTTATTGAATAGTTACCTTATTAATACGTGCTCCATTTTTGATGGCAAGAACCACTTCTAAATTACCCGTAACACCGAAAACGGTGTGAACCCCATCAAGRTGYGGTTGGGCGGCGTGGCAMAGAAAAAACTGACTGCCACCGGTGTTCTTACCGGCATGGGCCATGGAAAGACTACCTGCYTGRTGCTTGTTTTTATTGATCTCGCAGTTGATCATGTAGCCAGGGCCGCCTGTGCCTGCAACACCTTTTGCCCCCTCCCTGCTATTTGGGCATCCCCCCTGGGCCATAAATCCATCGATCACCCGATGGAAGGCAAGGCCGTTATAAAAGCCTTCGTTTGCCAAYTTCACAAAATTAGCCACTGTTTGCGGTGCATCGGTGTCGAACAACTCGATCTCGAGTTGGCCCGCATCCGTATCCATCAAAGCCTTGGTCATTGGTGCTGTTCCAGTGTGGAATGGGTGAACCTTGGCACATCGAGATGACCTCTGCGAACCCCTCCCCCAGCTCCATGCCCGAAGCCCTTATTGGCGTATTGGGGGGCAGTGGTTTGTATGCAATGGAGGGCCTGAGTGATGTGGAGGAACTGCAGCTCAACACCCCCTTTGGCAAACCGTCGGATAGTTTGCGCCGCGGTCGTCTTGGCGATGCACAGGTGGTTTTTTTGGCCAGGCATGGGCGCCACCACAGCTTTCTACCCACTGAGGTGCCCTATCGCGCCAACATTTGGGCCCTGCGCTCCCTTGGGGTGCGYTGGATCATTTCCTGTTCAGCGGTTGGCTCTTTGCAGGAAGCTTTGCGGCCCCTTGATTTAGTGGTRCCCGATCAATTCCTAGACCGCACCCATCAGCGCCCCTGCAGTTTTTTTGGTGAGGGGGCTGTGGCCCATGTGTCTTTGGCCGAACCCTTCTGCGCAGAGCTGTCRAAACTGCTGTGCGAAGCGGTTGAAGAGGTGTTGCCCCCCGAGCGGCATTTGCACCGCGGCGGCACCTATTTGTGTATGGAAGGTCCTGCTTTTTCAACAAAAGCAGAATCCAATTTTTATCGCAGCTTGGGTTGTGATGTGATCGGCATGACAAACCACACGGAAGCTCGCCTAGCACGGGAGGCGGAAATTGCCTACACCACCCTTGCCATGGTTACCGACTACGACTGCTGGCATCCCAACCACGATGCCGTAACCGTGGAAATGGTGATAGCAAATCTCAAGGCAAATGCTGCCACTGCCCAAGAAGTGGTAGCAAAAGCGGCTGCAAAGCTCCACCAGCTGAGGCCCAGCAGCAAAGCCCACACAGCCCTGGCCAATGCCTTGATGACAGCTAAAGAACACGTACCCGCCCCAACCCGRGAGCGGCTTGATCTATTCACAACTCCCTATTGGGGCCCKTTCAATTGAAAGCCACTTGCCTGTAAAGCGAGCCTTAAATTTCCAGCCGAGGCGGCTAACAGAGCAACGGCATCTGCGGCTGGCAACTGAGCAGCGGCCATCAATAGGGCAACCTTCACTGATCCACCGGCCTGTTGCAGTAGCAGTTTTCCTTGGCTGCGATCYACGCCAGCCAGGTGGGCCAGTATGCGCAGGGCCCGATCTTCAAGCTTGGCATTGGTAACAGCCACATCAACCATGCGGTTACCAAACACCTTGCCCAGCCGCACCATCACCCCAGTGGAAATGATGTTCAAGGCCATCTTGGTGGCGGTTCCAGCCTTAAGCCTTGTAGACCCCGTGAGTAATTCGGCGCCAGTGAGCAGGCGAATGTTGATCTGGCAAGGCATGGGTGCTTGCTCTGCTGGTACACAGGCCATGGCAATGGCAAKGGCRCCAATCTCTTGGRCATAASTAAGMCCCCCCAACACATAGGGGGTGGTGCCRCCAGCAGCAATGCCAACCAAGGCATCACTTGAATTGAATCCAGCGGTTTGCAAATCAGCTTTGCCGCCTTCAAATAAATCCTCCAGCCCCTCAGAACTGCGCAACAGGGCGGCCGCCCCACCGGCTAGAACCCCTTGCACCAAGCTGGGATCGCTACAGAAAGTTGGCGGGCATTCAGCTGCATCMAGCACCCCCAATCGGCCAGAGGTGCCAGCCCCTAAATAAAACAAACGCCCGCCCTGTTTTAAGCGCAAACTGATGGCATCAATCGCCTGGGCTAATTGAGGCACTGCTGCTTCAACCGCCTGTTGAGGCAATTTGTCTTCGCTTGCAAAGAGTGCCGCCAGTTCTAGGGAACTGAGTTGATCAAGATTTTCGCTTGMACCATTGGCCTGTTCTGTTAAAAGGTGGCCTCGATCAAGGTTCATAGCAAACCTTCAAGGGAGCGGCGAAAGGCATCTAAATCTGTTTGCTCCTTCCAACTATTGGTATCWAGGTTGTGCTCAGGTGGGGCAAGMAGTAGGCGCTCTTCAGCTGATTTTGGTAGGAAGCCAGTTGGCACAAATCGGGCCTCGTAACCAGCCTGGGCGCAAAAAATTTCAACCTCGTCCCTCTGGATCATCTCAACGGTGGCGCAGGGAAAATCTTGGGCCTCGAGCAGGCCTGCATAGCGTTCAGCATCGTCTTGATCGGCAAATAACAACACCACAGTGCGGCCATTTAGTTCKAGGGAATGGATACCTTCAGCATCGCTGCCAGCATCAAAAAGCAATACGTGCACTTTTTCGCTCAACTGAGCCCCCATTCACTTAGCTCATTCTTCCAGCAGTTCAGCCAAACGCCGATARAGGGCTGTTTCAGCTTCACTGCAGGCATCCGGCACCACAAGCCTCACCTCAACTATTTGATCACCCCCCCGGCCCTGGCGCTCAAGCCCCCTACCCCGCAAGCGCAACAACTGGCCGCTTGATGTGCCCGGAGGTCCTGTRAGGGTGGGCACCACGGCCTGGGCACCCAAGGCCCCCTGGGGTGCGGGTAGATCAAGCCGATAAARCACCCGCAAACCATCGATGCGCAAATCCTCATCGGTGCGCACCTGCAGCAGCAAAAAATGGTCGCCACCTCCGGGAGCCACCCCCTCTAGCCGCAGTCGCCAACCATCACCGGCYTCAGCGGGGGTTTGCACCTCCACCACCAGGCCATCGGGTAAAGCCACTTGAACACTGGTGCCATCAAGGGCCTGCTGGGGAGTGAGTTTTATCAGCGTTTCCTGGTTKCCTTGGGCCTGCACTGGTGGCGGCGGTGGGCCTGGGGTGGTTGCGGGCCAACYGCTGGGTTCAGGTTCAGGTTCAGGAAACTTGCCAAACAGGGCTTCCAAATAGGTTTCAAAATCAGGAAAACCAGTGGCAAAGGGATCCTGTTCTTCCTTCTGSTCGCCCCCTTCCCACAAGCCACGCCGGCTGGGGTCACTCAATACGGCGTAGGCCTCGTTTATTMGTTTAAAACGCTCTTCCGCTACTGGATCATTGGCATTTAGATCTGGGTGCCAGCGGCGCGCCAGGCGGCGAAAAGCCTGCTTTAGGGCCTGCTGATTGGCGCCGGGCTCTAAACCCAACACTTCCCAGTGGTCGGTGGGGTTAGGCGAAACCATGGAAGAACTCAATAGCGCCCCCAGGGATCATCAGGTCTTTTACTTGAGCGATCCCAATCATCCCAGTCGTCGTCGGCAAATAATTCATCCTTGAGCGAGCCAAGGGTGCTGCGTAGMCCCTGTAATGGCCCCCCCGACTCCCCCTCGCGGCGCTCAGCTGCCAAGCGGCGATTTAAGCCATAAAGGGCTTCCTCCAACTGGCTTACCAAAAGATCCTGCTCCCGTTCATCCACCTGTTCGAGGCCATCACGCAAATCCCTAAGKGCACTCTCAACACTGCGTTGCTGGCGTTCTGCGCCGTAGGGCCCTAACTCAAGGGAGGCATCCCGCAGGCGCCGTTCCGCTTGGGCGATAAGGGTTTCAGCGCGGTTGCGGCGATCAACCTCCGAACGTTTGCGGCGATCCTCAAGGGCTTTGCTGGCWGCCTCAGCTAAAAGCTGGTCGATTTCCTGTTGGCTGAGGTTGGAACTGCCTTGAACCGTGACACTTTGACGCCTTCCAGTGGTGCGATCCGTGGCAGAAACCTGCAGGATTCCGTTTGCATCCACATCRAAGGAAACCTGAACCTGGGGCACCCCCCTTGGGGCTGGGGGGATACCAGCCAAACGAAAACGGCCCAGGGATTTGTTATCACTGCCCATTTGGCGCTCACCCTGGAGCACRTGGATATCAACCGTTGATTGATTTGCTGCCGATGTGCTGAATACATCCGATCGGCGCACCGGAATCGGGGTGTTTCTGGGGATGATYACCTTCATCACACCACCGATGGTTTCAAGGCCCACTGAAAGCGGGGTTACGTCGTTGAGCATTAAATCGCGCAGTTCMCCGGTGAGAATTCCGGCCTGAACTGCGGCGCCAATGGCTACAACCTCATCGGGATTGACGTTTTGGCTTGGTTCTTTAGGTATCAAGGTGCGCACAAGTTGTTGCACCATYGGCATGCGGCTGCCGCCGCCCACCAGCACAACTTCATCGATGTCTTCGGGGGCYAAACCGGCATCGCGAAGCGCTTCTTGAACAGGCCGGAGCAAACGATCTAATAAATCTGGGCAAAGGCCCTCGAAGGTGCGGCGATCCAGGTTTATTTCCAGATGCAGGGGCCCCTCGGGAGCTGTGGCGATAAAAGGCAAGGAGATCTGGGTTTGCTGGGTGCCCGATAGTTCCTGTTTTGCCTTTTCAGCCGCTTCTAACRATCGTTGCAGTGMTTGGCGATCGCGGCGCAAATCGATCTGATGATTTTTCTGAAAGGCATCGGCTAGCCAATCAACAATGCGTTGGTCGAAATCGTTGCCGCCAAGTTGGGTGTCGCCACTGGTGGATTTCACATCAAAAACACCATTGGCAATCTTCAAAACAGAAACATCAAAGGTGCCACCACCAAGATCAAAAACCAAAACCGTTTGGGAACGGTTGCGATCAAAGCCGTAGGCGAGGGCCGCTGCCGTGGGTTCATTCAAGATGCGTTCAACGCTGAAACCAGCCAAGCGACCCGCATCCCGGGTGGCCTGGCGCTGGGCATCATCGAAATAGGCTGGAACGGTTATCACCGCCGCTTCAACSGGTTCCCCCAAGTAGGTGGTGGCATCGTCTACAAGTTTTCTCAACAGGCAGGCAACTAGCTCCTCAGGAGCAAACTCCCGTTCCATGCCAGGGCATACCACCCGCACCTGGCCTTGATCGTTGGCGCGAATTGTGTAGGCAACGGCCTGGCTGGCATCGTCTAGCTCAACCCACAAACGACCGATAAGGCGTTTGAGATTGCTGAAGCTGTTGCGTGGGTTGAGTACCAATTGGCGACGGGCGGCCTGGCCCACCAACAACTCTTTTTCACGGTTGAAGCCCACCACCGATGGGGTGGTACGCAAGCCCTCGGCATTGGCAACAACAACTGGGCGCCCCCCCTCCAAAACAGACAAAACTGAATTGGTAGTGCCGAGGTCGATGCCAACGATCCTCCCCATGGACCTGAGCGAATGAATTCAAAGGTAACGGGCAATGGCAAACCAGTCAGCCCCGAGGCGATAACGCAGCCTTAAGAAAAAGAACTTATTAAWCGTTTGAACCAAAGTTGGCTCCCATGYCTGTTGCCAAGAAAGCGGTTGCTTTTAGCGCCATTGCGGCCCTTAGCACTGCCACAATTTTGCCCGTGCTTGCCCAARCCACCATCAGTGGTGCCGGWGCAWCWTTYCCWGCYCCCATTTAYCAACGCTGGTTTGCCGACTACGCCAACACTAAAGGCGGWAGCCAGGTTAATTACCAGTCTGTTGGCTCTGGCGCTGGCGTTCGTCAGTACGTAGCTGGAACAGTTGACTTCGGGGCGCCCGACGAACCAATCAAAGATTCAGARGCTGCCAAAGTTAGCCGTGGCGTTGTTCAAATCCCCATGGTTGGCGGCTCCATMGCCGTTGCCTACAACAAGCCCGGTTGTGAGCTGAAGCTTACCCAAAAACAAGTTGCTGATATCTTCCTTGGCAACATTACCGACTGGAAGGAACTTAAGTGTGCCGCGGGCCCCATCTCCGTAGCCCACCGTTCCGACGGTTCAGGTACAACATTTGCATTCACCAACAGCCTYTCAACTTTTTCTCCTGAGTGGAAGAGCAAAGTTGGCGAAGGTAAGAGYGTGCAGTGGCCAGTTGGTGTTGGCGGCAAGGGCAACGAAGGAGTTGCTGGTGTAATCCAACAAACCCCAGGTTCAATTGGTTACCTCAACCAATCCTATGTTCGTGGCGTTATCAAAGCCGCGGCTGTTCAAAACAAAGCTCGTCAATTCGTTAAGCCCACAGCTGTTTCYGGTGCCGCTGGCCTAGACAACATCAAGCTCAACGACATGAATGCTGGCGAAGATCCCAATCCCGCTGGCGCTAAGAGCTACCCCATCGTTACTCTTACTTGGATCCTGGCCTACAAAACCGGGAACGGAGATAAAACTCAAGCCATCCAAAAGGCTTTGAACTACGCCCTGAGCCCTGCGGCTCAGAAATTGGCAGACGATCTTGGTTATGTGCCCCTAGAAGGCAACATTCTTGCCAAGGCCAAGGCTGCTGTTAAGCAAATTGGTAAATAGTTAGGTCTTTTAATTAATTATTTAAATCTAGTTTTTTAAATCTAGTTTTAACTTAATTTTTAAATTCTTTACCAAAGGGGGGCAATTTGCCCCCCTTTTTTTTGTTCTATCCAAATAGCTTAACTTGCAGTTAAGCATCCTCCAGCATGCTTAGGTTTCTGCAATTTGATTTATGGAAGCAACCCGCAGAGATCTGCTCTACACCCTGCGCCACAGACCAGCAAGTGACAAATTGCTAGACAACGGCTTCCGCTCTTTGGTAACTGCGCTGGCAGCTCTGGTGGGAATTATTCTTTTTGGCATATTTCTTGTTGTTTTTTGGGAAGCGAGGGAGGCAATTAAATTATTTGGTATTAACTTTCTCACCAGCACCACCTGGAATCCAGTTGAAGAGAAATTTGGTGCCTTCACTGCCATATATGGCACAATTTTAACCTCCGTGTTGGCATTGGTTTTAGCTGTTCCTCTCGGTGTTGGCACAGCAATATTCTTAACTGAAAATTTTATCGCCTTGAAATATCGAACGATCATTTCAAATATGGTTGAGTTGCTCGCTGCAATTCCTTCCGTTGTTTTGGGATTATGGGCGATATTTGTTCTTGAGCCATCGATCAGGCCAGTATTAAATCTGATCCATAACAACTTGGGATTTATTCCTTTTTTCAGCACGCCYGCCAACGGCCCAGGTTTTATGCCTGCCGTTTTGATCTTGGTGGTTATGCTCCTGCCGATTATCACGGCAATCTCAAGGGATTGCTTAAATCAAGTGCCCCCTGATCTACGCCAGGCCGCCTACGGAATTGGTGCAACCCGCTGGACTGCAATTTTTCAAGTTCTCTTACCAGCAGCCATTTCTGGAATCATCGGCGGAATCATGCTTGCCCTTGGCAGGGCCATGGGAGAAACGATGGCTGTAACGATGATTATCGGCAACTCAACAAGCTTTAATCTTTCTTGGTTTGCCCCTGGCAATACTATTGCCGCATTACTTGCCAACCAGTTTGGCGAAGCTGATGGCGTACAGGTTTCAGCTTTAATGTATGCAGCTTTGGTTTTAATGATAATAACTTTTATWGTTAATGTGCTAGCCCAATGGATAGTTAAGCGGTTGAGCTTAAAATATGAGTAACAACAAATCAATCTCACCCAAAACTTTAATTTACTAAAATGACATCWTCARTTTCCAACTTCAYTCCAACGTCACTGCACCGCAAACCAGGTCTACTTAGGAACCAGGCCAACGKTTTCATGACTGGCCTGGCCTCCGCGTTTGCAACAATTGCCGTTCTGCCGCTGATTTTTGTTATTGCCTATGTGCTCTTTAAGGGTATTTCAGTTATCAGGCCATTAATGTTTGTTCAACTGCCACCCCCACCAGGACTTGAAGGCGGTGGCATTGGAAATGCGCTTTTGGGCACCCTCCTTGTAACCCTGATTTCGGTTGTATTTTCTGTTCCAGTAGGCGTTGGTGGTGGCATTTATTTGGCTGAATTTTCCCAGGGCAATAAATTTGCAGAGTTTGTGAGATTCGGTACCAATGTATTGGCGGGTGTACCYTCAATTATCGCCGGTGTGTTTATYTATGGTTTGGTGGTTTCAACAAGAGTTTTGTTTGGCAATAGTTATTCGGCTGTAGCCGGCGGCTTGGCCCTCTCTGTGCTGATGCTCCCAACAATTATTAAAACCACAGATGAAGGTTTAAAGCTCGTACCCCAAGAACTCAGATGGGGTGCCCTTGGCGTTGGGGCATCTAAGTTTGTTACCACAATGAAGGTTGTTTTACCCGCTGCGGTAGCACCCATTGCAACCGGCATTGTTTTAGCAATTGCCAGATCCGCCGGTGAAACAGCTCCACTTATATTTACTGCACTCTTTTCACCTTTCTGGCCAGAGGGTATTTTCAAACCGCTCGCAACAATGTCTGTTTTGATATTTAATTTTGCAATCATGCCCTACGAGGCTCAAATCACTCTGGCTTGGGCRGCYTCTTTCGTTTTGGTAATTATGATCTTGGGAATGAACATCTTTGCCCGCTGGATTTCTGGCTTTGCCCAGCGTTAACAAGCCACTGTCAAGCTACACAAAAATCTCCACTAAAAAATTCAAATGACCTTCACCACCCACATCACCGACGTTCCCGACGACCAGGTTGCTATCACCTGCGACAACGTAACGATYAGCTATGGCTCCTTTGAAGCTGTTAAGAGTGTTTTTCTAGAGGTGCCCCGCGGCAAGGTAACCGCATTCATCGGACCCTCCGGCTGCGGTAAAAGCACTGTTTTGCGCTGCTTTAACCGGATGAATGATTTGATCCCAAGCTTTAGCCTAAAAGGCAGAATTATTTATGAAGGCCAGGATTTATACGAACCCAAGGTGGATCCCGTTGAAGTGCGCAGGCGCATTGGCATGGTGTTTCAAAGGCCAAACCCATTTCCAAAAAGCATCTATGAAAATATTGCCTTTGGGGCAAGGATAAACGGCTACAGCGGCGACATGGACGAGTTGGTTGARCGTTCCCTGCGCCGGGCAGCAGTTTGGGACGAATGCAAAGACAAACTTCAAGAGAGTGGTTATTCCCTTTCTGGTGGCCAACAGCAAAGGCTTTGTATTGCCCGCACAATCGCCACCCAACCTGATGTAATTCTGATGGATGAGCCCTGCTCAGCGCTCGATCCGATCTCAACTCTAAAAGTTGAAGAAACAATGCATGAACTGAAGAAAGAGTTCACGATTGTGATTGTTACCCACAACATGCAACAGGCTGTGCGTGTATCAGACATGACCGCCTTCTACAATGCCGTTGCCGTTGAAGGTGGCAGTGGCAAGGTGGGCTACTTAGTTGAATTTGATGAAACAGCCAACATCTTCAATAATCCAAAGCAACAATCAACCCAAGAATATGTGAGCGGTAGGTTCGGTTGATCTAAATATATAGGCTATCCCCAAAAGGTAGATACAAAAACCTCCCCAAGGGGAGGTTTTTTAATTGCGGAATTCTGGCCTTTTATTGCTATCGATGCTTCTATTAAGTAATTCACCTATGCCAGCACCCACGGGGAGTTCACCAGCGAAAGAACTACCGCGAACATCACGGAACAGCTTGTTTTCTACGATTCGATATTGCGAATTAGATAGGGGGATGTAGCCTTCTTTGGCAACAAAACCAGCTGCATTTCTCAAATAAAAGCCAATGAATGCCCTTAGGGATGGGTTATTTTTTATTTGATTGCCATTAATATAAATAAATATTGGCCTAGAAAGTGGTTGATAGGTTTCATTTTGAACATTTTTGATRGATGGCAGAACACTGCCCTTCGCTCCCTCGATTGCTAGGGCGCGGAGTTTGGCTTGATTGGCCTTGTAATTGGCAAATCCGAAATAGGCGAGGCCATTGGGATCTGAGCTGATATTTTTTACGATAATATTATCATCTTCACTACTGCTATAGTCGGCCCTAGAATTATCGGCATCGCCATTAATAGCCTTGTTAAAATATTCGTATGTACCTGAATCCTTGCCAGGTCCATAAAGATTAATTGGCTTTGCAGGCCAATCTAAATTCACCTGATTCCAGCGTTCCACCCTGCCCTGGGCGTCGCGGGACCAAAGTCTCTTAAGTTCGATCAAGGAAATATTCTTGGCCCAGGTGTTTGCAGAATTTACTACTACCGTTAGCGCATCAAAGCCKATAGGCAGTTCATAAAAATCAATTTTTGCTGCAGCACAGGCTTTTAGTTCCTTGGTGTTAATGGGCCGTGATGCATTACTAATTGCAGTTTTTCCAGAGCAAAAATCCCTAAACCCAGCCCCTGTTCCATTAACAACTACGGGCGTGAATAATGCTTTGCCAGCAGCACCAGTTTTGCGATATTCCTTAATCGCMAGCTCTGTTATGGGGGCGACGGTGCTGGAGCCACTGCTGCTTATTGAACTGATTTGGGCCCTTGAGGATAGGGGCGCTAGCAACAAACCAATTGCCACACCAAAAACAACTGATCCGGATCGGCTGCTCACTAGAACCACAATTCCCACAAAATCTGTTCCTGAATAATGGGGAGCTTTCTTTGTGGCTTCTTTAAGGCAAGGTAGCCATGCTGCAAATTGAAACGGAGAGGGAGGGATTCGAACCCTCGATAGAGTTGCCCCTATACAGCATTTCCAGTGCTGCGCCTTCGACCACTCGGCCACCTCTCCTTAACTGGCTTTGAATAGCCCGTGGCAACCTAGCAGTTGAACCCTTAACTCCCCATGGCTGTTCTTCATCGGGTTACCATCCACGACCGGCAACGGGGGRAAACCCATAGYGCCAATCTGCCAGAGGGTTCCTACGTGCTCCAGGGCTTTGAGGCCCTTGGCACGCCATTGCCCTTCAGCTGCAGGAATGGCTGTTGCACCGCTTGCGCCGTAAGGGTGCTTGAGGGCAACCTGGAGCAGCCGGAAGCCCTTGGCCTTTCGCGCGCTCTTAAGCAAAAGGGCTATGCCCTCCTTTGCGTTGCCCAGGTGAGCGGCGCCTTGGTTGCAGAAACCCAAGCCGAGGATGAGGTTTATTTATTGCAATTTGGCCAAGCCTTCGCCCGCGGCAGGGTGCGCAAAGCAATCCCCCTTGAGGACCATTGATCAATGCCCACTCAAAGCCCTTTAGAACTGCTTGAAATAGCCAAAGAAGCGGCGGCCGCTGGCTCCGATGCCTTAATGAAGCACTGGGGAAAGCTTGAGCAAGTGCGTAGCAAAGGCAGGCCCGGCGACCTGGTTACGGAAGCTGATCTAGCAGCTGAGGCAGCCGTTCTTGCTGTGCTGCATCAGCGCAGCCCGCTCATAGGTGTGTTGGCCGAGGAAACAGGCCTGCAAGGCCCCCTTGGCGAATTGCAGTGGTGCGTAGATCCCCTTGATGGCACCACGAACTACGCCCATGGGTTTCCCCTATTTGCCTGTTCTGTTGGGCTTCTAAAAAATGGCAAGCCAATTCTTGGTGCCATTGAAGCCCCAGCCCTGCAGCAGTCTTATTGGGGGGGCCATGGCCTAGGCGCCTATTGCAACGGCGATCTGCTTCARGTTTCCGGTTGCAACGATTTAAGCGAATCACTACTGGTAACTGGATTTGCCTACGACCGCTTTGAAGTGCAAAACAACAACTACACCGAATTTTGTTATTTCTCCCACCGCAGCCATGGGGTTAGRCGCGGTGGCGCCGCCTCCCTTGATTTGGCCTTTGTGGCAGCAGGGMGGCTAGACGGCTACTGGGAAAGGGGTTTGCAGCCGTGGGACCTGGCAGCAGGTGTTGCCCTAATTGAGGCGGCCGGAGGAGTTGTGTGTGATTACAACGGTTCAGCGCTGGATCTTGCTAGCGGCAGGGTTGTGGCATCCAGCCCAGGGCTWATGGAGCCTTTATTGGCTGGTTTATCYAGCTGCCAACCGATGCCTAAAGAGATTTACAAAGCATAGGATTTGGCCGATGTTGCGTAAGCACCCATGGCCTTGCAGCCCGCCAGCGGCGCCCGCGATCTTTTGCCCCAGGATGTGGGGGCAAAYCGATGGATTTGTGATCGCCTCGCCGAGGTTTATCAGCTATGGGGTTACAGCGAGGTAACACCCCCCAGCATCGAACGTTTAGACACCCTTGAAGCTGGGGGGGCTATCGCCTCAGCCCAGGTTTTACAGGTTGTTGCMGATGAGCCCTTAGGCCTGCGGCCAGAGATGACAGCCAGCATTGCCAGGGCCGCTTGCACTCGGCTMGAGGCGCTGCAAAGGCCTTTACGACTGCATTACAGCGGCTCGATCTTTTTGGCTGAAAGGCTTGATGGCGAAAATCCAAAAATCAACGAGCAACTACAAAGCGGCGTTGAATTAATGGGTAGCGCCAGCCCAGCTGGGGATGCTGAATTGCTCAGGCTTTTGCTTGATGCCGCAGGGCATCTACCCCTAAACGAAAAGCACGCCCCCTGTTTATTAATCGGTCACCAAGGGCTGCTTGAACTAGTGCTTGAAAAAATTGAGCCATCTGTTCAGCAAAATTGCCGCCGGGCCCTCTGCCATGGGGATCAGCTGGGTTTAAAACAAATAGCCATAAACAACAAKCAACTGCAACTGCTGCTGCAAATAATCAAATTGAGGGGAACRCCAAAGCTGGTGTTGGAAAAACTTAAWAACTTGCTTGGCCCTGCAGCACTGCTGGATGAGCTTGAGGAGTTGCTTTCGGCGATAGCGCCCCTTGCTGCCAGCGTTGGAATTCGCTTGCAACTAGATCCAACCTTTCAACCCCAATTCGCCCTCTACGACGGCTTGGTAATGCAATTGGTGTGCCAGGGGCCCCATGCACCAGTGGCCATTGCCAACGGTGGCCGCTACAACAAATTGTTGAAAAAATTCAGCCCTCTAGATGCCGAGGCCACAGGGGTGGGCTTTAGTTTCTCCGTTGGCGAGGTGCGGGTTTTGCTTGGCAATGCCAGCGGCCATGCCCCCCTTCCAAACAAAAACTGTTGGCTCGTGGCATTTCAGCGATCTGAGCTGCTGAACCAAGCCCTAAACCTCCAGCAGCAGTGCCACCGCCGCGGCGAACAGGCTGAACTYTGGCCTCAYCCCTGCAACACAAAAGAGGAGGCAGAAAAWCATGCCGCGGCCCGAGGCATCAGCTTGCTCAACTGGCTCAGCTAAAAGCTCGATTCCAATCTTTARTCAACCARCAAGCATTTTTGCTTTTGRGATTTTAGAGTTTCATYAACGAGGATTAATCCGATGGCCCACACGATCATCAGCAACGTGTGTGAAGGCATTGCCGACTGTGTTGATGCCTGCCCCGTTGCCTGCATWCACCCCGGCAAAGGGGCAAATCCCAAGGGAACAGCCTTTTATTGGATTGATTTTCAAACCTGCATCGATTGTGGCATTTGCCTGCAAGTGTGCCCGGTTGAGGGTGCAATTTTGCCTGAGGAACGCCCTGAACTACAGCAAATCAGCTAAGCCGGTTCGGAGAACCCACCCTCAAGGGGCCTTGAGYTTTGGAGGAGCAGCTGCCTAAGGTTGAAAAGTTTTTAATTGATCTACYCATGACGGTGCTAGAAGAAAAAGGTCAGATACAGATTCACACCGAAAATATTTTTCCAATAATCAAGAAGGCAGTTTATAGCGGCCACGAGGTTTTCCTTAGGGAATTAGTTAGTAATGGCACCGATGCCATCAGCAAAAGGCGCATGGCTGCCATGGCTGGAGATTGCAGCGAAGGACCTGAAGGTTGCATTCAAATACGAATAGATAGGGAAGCCAATACCCTCACCATCAGCGACAACGGCATCGGCATGACAGCCGATGAGGTGAAGCGCTACATAAATCAAGTTGCCTTCTCCAGCGCAGAGGAATTTCTAGAAAAATACAAACGGGAGAGCGATGCAATTATCGGCCACTTTGGCCTTGGCTTCTACTCCAGCTTCATGGTTGCAAAACAGGTGGAGCTGCTCAGCCTCAGCGCAAAAGATGGTTCAGAAGCAGTGCGCTGGAGCTGTGATGGTTCGCCAAACTTCAGCCTTGAAGCTGGCGAGAGGGCTGAACCGGGCACCGATATAATTTTACATCTCCAAGATGAGGAACTCGAATATATTGAGCCMGCAAGAATACGCAATCTWATAACAACTTATTGTGATTTCATGCCGGTTGCAGTTCAGCTYGATGGGGAAACAGTAAACAAGCGTGAGGCGCCCTGGAGACAAAGCCCAAGGGACTTAAAAGACGAAGAYTACCTTAATTTATATCGCTATCTTTAYCCTTTTCAAGGCGACCCCTTGCTATGGGTGCATTTAAATACCGATTACCCATACAATTTACAAGGAATATTATATTTTCCCCAGCTCGCTGGCCGAGGGGACTGGGACAAGGGCGAAATTAGGCTTTACTGCAACCAAGTATTTGTAAGCGATTCAATTAAGGAGGTTGTYCCCCGCTACCTGCTGCCTTTACGCGGGGTGCTCGATTCACCAGATATCCCCTTAAACGTAAGCAGATCAGCCTTACAAACCGAYCGCAAGGTGCGCTCAATTGGTGGTTTTGTTGCTAAAAARGTTGGTGATCGWCTCAAGGAATTAAAACGAAATAATCCAAGCAGATATGCCGAAATATGGGATTCAGTGGCTCCATTTATTAAAATTGGTGCCATGGAAGATGATAAGTTTGCTGATCAAATTGCAGAAATAATTYTATTTGGCACCACCTTRAAGACAGATAATTCCGATGAKCAGGGCGACGCTCCAGAGCCAGATCCAATCCGATTCGCTGAAAAGAGYTTCACCACCCTTAGCGGTTACACATCCCGCACCGATGCAAAYCACAAGGAACGGGTTCTYTATTGCAACGAYGAAGCCGCCCAGGCCGGCGCCCTTGCCCTCTGGCAGGGMCAGGGGACTGARGTTTTGTTGGCTGATTCATTAATTGATGCTCAATTCATTCCYTGGCTTGAAATGCGCCATGGTGAATTGAAATTTCAGCGGGTTGATTCCGAGCTGGATTCAAGCCTTCAAGAGCAGGAACCAAGCCTTGCCGATGCCGATGGCAAAGAAGCAAGCGAAAAATTGCGCGATCTATTCAAGCAGTCGTTATCAAACGACAAAATCACCATTCAGGTGCAGAGCCTTAAGGGCGAAAACGCACCGGCAGCCTTAATTCTTTTGCCGGAGCAGATGCGCCGCCTAAACGACATGGGAGCYCTGATGGAACAGAGGYTGCCAGGCCTACCAGACCACCACGTGCTGCTCGTAAACCGTCGTCACCGCCTTGTGGATGGATTGCTRAAGCTTTCATCTGGAGCGGTGCTCACAACCAGCCCTGGGGCCAATTCCCCAAGCCAGGTGTTAGCGGAACAGCTGAGCCGCCACCTCTATGAGATGGCCAGGTTGGCCGTGGGTGGCCTCGAGCCAAATCAGCTGGCTGGTTTTCAACAACGCAGTTGCGATCTGATGGGGCAGCTGATGGARMGGGGCCTCTGAATCAATGCCCCRCTCCTTTGCTAAGCTAGTGRGCTAGTTCTTATTTGGAATTCAGTAGATGTCTCGGGTGTGCCAGCTAACCGGTCAACGGGCCAACAACGGCATGGCCGTTAGCCACTCCCATGTGCGCACCAAAAAGCTGCAGCAGGTGAACCTGCARTACCGCAGGCTCTGGTGGGCTGAAGGGAACCGCTGGGTAAAAATTCGGCTTTCCACCAGGGCCCTGCGCACTGTTCAAAAGAAGGGCTTAGGTGCATTTGCAAAGGAACTGGGCGTAAACCTYGCCAAGGTTTGATTTTACAAGTTGRTTTTTAATRATTTAATTTTTGAYAAYTTAATTAATAWYAACTTGGTTTRAGTTGCTTTTTTAGCATTATTCCATGTACKGCTGAGCTATTAATTTGAATATTTATTTGATCGCCCAATAGCGGTTTATCCAGTTGTTTATTCCAGCTGGAATAAATAGTTTCTGAATTGTTAGGCACCTCTGCCAAATCAAGGCAAGGGCACCCCAAACCTGCTGCTGCTGCTGCCACCTTTGGGTCGTAGCTGAGGGCAGTGCAGGGTGCTCCAGTTAAGGCGGCAAGGATCAGAGCGTGCAAACGCATTGCCAACACCAACCCCGCCAGGGATGCCTCTGCCATGGCCTCTTCAGGCCGTTCAAGGCAAAGTTCCCTTGAGCATCTCCATAGGGATTCCGGCATCAGCCCCCTTGCATAGAGCTGTTGCCATAAACCCCGGTCTTGATGGGCATGGAAAGGCATCCACAACACCTGGCGATGGTTTTGCTCGGCCAATTGGGCTACGGCCTCAAGCAAAACCCGCCACTGGTGGTTKTGCAGCAATGCTGTGGGCCGCCAAGCCAAAATTATTGGTCCGCCACGGCCGCGCCAATGGCCTTTGGCTAGGCACCACACGGGATCAGCACCAATGGGGTCKGGGGCCATGGGGCTGCGGCCCAATTGGCGGGCCAATCCGGCGGAGCCTGGATCACGCCAACTGGCAGCCTGCACAATTGCCAGGAGAAAACGCACCAATTGCCTACTGGGCCAGCGCTTCAAGGGCCCCAGCCCCTGGCCCCAAAGTAAAACCGCTTTGCCCTGCAACCGGGCCGCRATTATCAGGGCTGCATAGAAGATCAAACTTTTAAAACTTGTGCTGTCTTGCAGCAAACTGCCACCACCAAAAATCAATAGCTCGCAACGGGCCAATGCCCTAAGAGTGCTGCTTAGGCTGCGGCGATTGCAGGTTTGAACACCAAATCGTTTAGCTACTTGAACCTGATCCGCTGCGGTAACAACAACATTGCAACCAGCACCCACCTGGGCCAAAAGCGCCTGGAGTAGAGCATCATCCCCAAGATTGTGTTCGCCGTAATAACCGCAGATCAGCAGTTTGTTTGGGGAGGGAACCACAGCGATCGTCCATGCCCCTGTCAGTGTGAGCCATGGCATTACTAAATTGCCAGCAATGCACATCCTTTCCTTTCACACCTGGGTTATTCACCTCAGTTCAGTGCTGGAGTGGCTACTTGCAATGGCTGCTGTGGTTGCCTGGGGAGAAAGAAAGCATGAGCCTGAATGGCGCTGGCTTGCCCTTGCCATGGTGCCCGCCTTAGCYAGTGCCCTTTGCGCCTGCACCTGGCACCTTTTTGATAACAGCATTGACTTGCAYTGGTTAGTAACCCTGCAAGCAAGCCTCACCCTGCTGGGCAACTGCTGCTTAGCGGCTGCCGCCTGGTTAATTGCCCGTTCGGCCAAACCGCAGCTGCCATGAACGATCCAGCAGCACCTTTATTTGCAGCATCCCTGCTGCCATACCTTCTTTTCCTTTGGTGGGCAAAACGCAGTGGCCGTTTTCCRCCTCTCGCCCTTTGGGGCTTTGCATTAACACTTTTATTTGTGGCGATCACCATTGGCGCAGCAACCATTGCCCTTAACCGCTATGGGCAGGAATTGGCCAACGTGGATTGGCTCCATGGCGGCGCAGAAGCATTCCTGAGCCTTAGCAATTTGGTGTTGCTTTTAGGTTTCGGCAGTGAACAAGTCTTACGGCCTGCGGCACAATCCGCCCCAGGGCAAGATGATCAACTAGCCGCACCAAGGCCCCCTAAAAAATGACTGTTATTCCAACCCTGATCAGCCCAGTACTRGCACTCACCCCCGCAGTGGTTACTTGGACCCCCAAGGTGGGTTTAGTGATGATCCTCTGCAACGTAATTGCCATCGCCATTGGCAAAGCAACCATCAAATATCCAAACGAGGGTTTGGCTCTACCAAACAACAGTTTCTTTGGCGGCTTTGGCCACGGCGCCCTTTTGGCCACCACCAGCCTTGGCCACATCATCGGAATCGGTGCAATTCAAGGCCTTGCAGCTTCTGGTGTTCTTTGAACACCAGCCCCTAGCCAAATAAATAGGGAAGAGCCCTCAGGCCGAAGCGTTCAAAGCGGTAGTTAAAAAGCAGTTCCGATAAATCCKCAGCGCTGCAATGGTTTAGCCCCTGCAGCAACCGCTCCATGCGTTGATCTGCCGCCTTGTTATCCAGGCCCCACCAAGTGCGTTTAGCAAGGCGTCCACTCAAGCTCCAGCGGGTTCCCAATTGCCCCTGGAGCTTTTTTKTATAGGTTTTAATCAAGCCTTGATTTGCTTTTTCATCGCCTGGATTGGCAAGGGCATCGAGCAACAAGGGCAATAGAACCCTGGCGCTCTCCATGGCATGGCGTATGCCCTCACCACCCAACAAATTTGCGGTGCTAACTGCATCACCAAGGGCAAGCAACCGCCCACGGCCATGGCAATCACTCCGCTGCACCCGGCTGCGGATCACCCCGCCATGGCGATTAATAACCGTTGCTCCCCCCAAATCCAGCTCCTTGAGGARTTGCTTTTGCAATTGGCCAAGGGCAAGGCCACCTAGCTGCTTGCTTTGCCAAGGAGGAGGCAAACGACACACACCCACCTTCAACAGGCCAGGCTGCATCGGAAATACCCAGCCATAACCATTGGGAACCCAGCTACTGCCAAGCGCAAAGCTGAGTTTCTTACTCCAGTGCTGCCAACGGCCCATATCTACCTTTAACAACCACTCAAGCCCGATTCCGAGCAGTAGGTGGTCTTTAACAAGGTTGCTGGTTTCACCAATAAAGCAACGGCTTTGGCCTGTGGCATCAACCACCCAATTGGATTTCACCTTTGTGATTTTTCCATGGGGATCCCTCAATTTGGTAATTAATTGATTGCTGTTTGAATTGGTTTCCACTGCAACAACGCTGCTGGCGAGCCGCACTTCACCACCAAGGGCCTGAACCTGAACCGTTAACCAGTGGCGCAGGCCGCCAAAATCCAACACCGCCCCCAGGGCATGCTGTTGCTGCCATTGATGCCAAATAGCATTCGGTCCGAGCAGCTGCCAACCGTGCCAGCTAGCTGCCAAAACCTCCGCAGGCAAACCAAAACGGCTAACACTGGCAAGGGGCAGGGCGGCGCTGCTAAATGCCGCCTGCCGCATATCAGCCAAACGATCAACTAAACAAACAGACACGCCGGCCTGGGCCAAACAGCGGGCCAACTCCCCCCCCGCTGGGCCAGCACCAGCAACTAAAACCTCAAAACTCTCCACTCACACCGGTTGAGCTTCGCGGTATTGATGGTTTAGGGCAACGCCAAATTTATCGGAAATCCTTTGGGCCATTTGGCTTGGTGTKAGGCCAAGGGCCTGCTTGGATTGATCCGGACTGGCGTGGTCTACCAGTTGGTCGGGGATTCCAATGCGTAAAACCGGCACCAACACATCCTGATCCTGAAGGGCCTCGAGCACGGCAGCGCCAAAGCCCCCCGCCAGACACCCCTCCTCCATCGTTACTACCCTGCCGATGCGGCGGGCCATGGGCACAAGCAAACTTTCATCAAGGGGCCTCAGGAAACGGGCGTTAACAACCGCAGCCCTTATCCCCTGCTCCTGGAGCAATCCGGCTGTTGCCATGGCGGGCGCCACCATGGCCCCATAGGCAACAATCAGCAGATCATCACCTTCAGCCAATTGTTCAGCCCTGCCAATTTCTAAGGGCTCCCAGCCTTCCTCCAGCAAGGGAACGCCTTCTCCCTCRCCCCTTGGTATGCGAAGGGCTGTGGGTCCTGGATGGGCAATACAAGTAACAAGCATCCGCTGCAATTCCGCCTCATCCTTCGGGGCCATCACCGTGAAATTCGGAATACARCGCAGGTAAGARATGTCGTATTGACCCTGGTGGGTGGGACCATCGGCTCCCACGATGCCGGCCCGATCCATCACAAAACAAACGGGAAGATTTTGAATGCCAACATCATGAATTAGYTGGTCGTAAGCCCTTTGCAAAAAGGTGCTGTAGATGGCAGCAACTGGCCTTAATCCRTCGGMKGCCATGCCGGCTGCAAGGGTTACTGCATGTTGTTCAGCAATACCAACATCTATGTATTGCTGCGGTAGTGCTTTTTGAAGCAGATCTAATCCGGTACCGGTTGCCATCGCTGCTGTTATGCCAACAATATTGCTGTTTTGCTCGCAGAGTTTCACAAGGGTTTGACCAAACACYTTGCTGTAGCTCGGTGGTTTTGGTCGCTTTGCTGGAAAAGATTTTCCGGTGGATAAATCAAAGGCAGATTGGGCGTGATAACCAACTTGATCAGCTTCCGCATAGGGATATCCCTTGCCTTTGGTGGTAACTACATGTACTARAACAGGCCCATCGCAGCGGTGGGCTGCCTGAAAAGTGCGCATCATTGCAGCCATGTCGTGGCCATCAACTGGTCCCATATAGGTGAATCCCAACTCTTCGAATACCGCCCCAACTTTCGGCACGGCTAGGCGTTTCATTCCCTCCTTTAAACGACTCAACTCCGATGGCAATTGTCCGTGCATAAAAGGCAAACTTTTTACAGCTTCCTCAGCACTGCCACTAAGAAATTGCACCGGTGGGCTTAAACGCATCCGGTTTAGATAGGTGGAAAGTGCMCCMACSGGTGGTGATATCGACATGTCGTTGTCGTTTAACACCACCATGAATTTGGTGTGGGGCAAATGCCCCGCATGGTTTATCGCCTCTAGGGCCATCCCACCGGTTAAGGCGCCATCACCGATTACGGCAACGCATTTATGGCTTAAGCCCTGGCGATCCCTGGCCAGGGCCATGCCAAGGGCAGCGGAGATGCTCGTGGAAGCATGGCCAGCGCCAAAATGATCAAAGCGGCTCTCAGAACGTTTTAAGTAGCCAGCCACTCCCCCCTGTTGCCTAAGGGTATGGAATTGGCCGTAGCGGCCGGTTATCAATTTGTGGGGATAGGCCTGATGACCCACATCCCAAACAACCCGGTCGTGGTCGAGGTCGAGGGTTTGATAGAGGGCCAGGGTTAGTTCAACAACCCCAAGGCCAGGGCCCAGATGACCACCGCTGGTTGAAACAGTTTCCAGGTGCTTTTCACGGATCTGGCGGGCAATTGCCTCCAATTCCAGCAGGGTTAGGCCGTGCAATTGATTCGGATGACTCAGCTCACTGAGGTGCATTCCGCCGCGTTTCTGTGGTAACTAAATCTAGGCCCCCCACACCAAGGCTGAAGATATAGGTGTGAAATGAGGCGCAATGCAGGGTTACCTACAACGAATCCTGAGGGCCAGGGTCTACGACGTAGCCCTTGTTACCCCCCTAGAGCCAGCACCCACCTTGTCGGCAAGGCTTGGGCAAAGGGTTTTACTCAAAAGGGAAGACCTGCAACCGGTTTTTTCATTCAAATTGCGCGGCGCCTTCAACAAGATGGTGCAACTGAGCCAAAAGCAACGTGAGCAGGGGGTGATCGCAGCAAGTGCCGGCAACCACGCCCAGGGGGTGGCCCTGGCGGCCCAAAAACTTGGCTGCAAAGCTTTGATCGTGATGCCCCTCACAACGCCGCGAACAAAGGTGGAAGCGGTGCAAAGGCTGGGTGCTGAGGTGTTGCTCCACGGTGATACCTACGACGAAGCCCATGAACGGGCCCGCGAATTGGAAGCCGAGCGCAAGCTTTGTTTTATCCACCCCTTTGATGATCCAGATGTGATCGCTGGCCAGGGCACCATCGGCCTGGAGATATTGCGTCAGTGCCCTGAGCCCCCCCATGCCATCTACCTTGCAGTTGGCGGTGGTGGCTTGATCGCCGGCGTTGGCGCCTACGTGAAATCACTGTGGCCAGATGTGGARATCATCGGCGTGGAACCTGTGGATGCCGATGCCATGACCCAATCCCTTGCCGCCGGCAAGCGGGTGTGCCTTGACCAGGTGGGTTTATTTGCCGATGGGGTAGCCGTAAAACAAGTGGGACAGGAAACCTTTCGGCTCGCCCAGCAGGTGGTGGATCGGATGGTAACGGTGGATAGCGATGCCATCTGCGCGGCAATTAAAGATGTTTTTGAAGACACCCGCTCAATTCTTGAGCCGGCCGGAGCCCTCGCCATAGCTGGGCTTAAGGCCGATGCCGTWGGCCGCCCGAAGGGTCAGCAATTGGTGGCCGTGGCCTGCGGCGCAAATATGAATTTTGAAAGGCTGCGTTTTGTAGCTGAACGGGCCGAATTGGGTGAAGAACGGGAGGCGATGTTTGCCGTTGAAATTCCCGAGGGGGCMGGAAGTTTGCGGCAATTTTGCCGTTTGCTTGGCACCCACAACCTCACCGAATTTAGCTATCGCTTAGCTGCTGGGGTGAAGGCTCAAATTTTTATCGGTGTACAAATTATTAATAAAGCTGATGCTGCCGCCCTAGCWGAAAAGCTGATCAATGCGGGCTTTCCCTGCGTGAACCTTTCAGGCAATGAATTAGCAAAGTTGCACCTGCGCCACATGGTGGGCGGACGCCTACCCCAAGGATCTGGCGATAACAACCTGGAGGAATTGCTCTATCGCTTTGAATTTCCCGAGAGGCCAGGTGCCTTGATGGCTTTTGTTGAAGAATTAAACCCCTGTTGGAATATCTCGATTTTTCACTACCGCAATCAAGGCTCTGATGTGGGAAGAATCGTGCTGGGCGTGCAGGTTCCTAAGCAGCAATCAAGTGATTGGCAGCWATTCCTTAGGCAGCTCAAGGTGCCTTGGGCAGATGAAACCAAGAACCCGGCCTATCAATTATTTCTGGTGTGATTATTGCAAGTRTAAACATTTTTAATTTGAACATTCTAACTTGAGCATGCCTAAAGTGAACCGTGGCAAATCCAAACCTTTCCCTACCGGCCCAACTTGAGGCAGTGCTYTATCTGAAGGGCCGCTGCCTCAGCTTGCATCAACTCAGTGAGCTTGTGCATTCCCCCCCTGAAGAGGTGGAACTTGCCCTGATTACCTTGATGGCCGACTACGCCCATCGCGACACCGCCTTGGAAATCCGCCAGGAAAGTGCTGGCTTCAGTTTGCAATTACGGGCCGACCTCAGTGATCTAGTGCAGGAATTGGTTCCCGTAGACCTCAGCACGGCCAGCCTGCGCACCCTTGCCACCGTTGCCCTAAAAAAACGCATCCTGCAATCGGAGCTGGTAGACCTGCGGGGCAGCGGCGCCTACGACCACATCAAAGAGCTGGTGGARCAGGGTTTCATTGAAAGAAGGCGCCAAAGCGATGGCCGCTCTTTCTGGATAAGCCTCACGGAAAAATTCCATCGCACTTTCAGCGTAAAAAGCAGCGCTGGCGGTGAGGCTGGATAGATTTAAACCATTCGCCTAATCCCATGGACAGCAGCCTCCTCCTCAGCTCCTTTCTGCAGGTGCTTGCCCAAACCCTCAGTATTTACACWTTTGTTTTGGTGGTGCGRGTGCTGCTGAGCTGGTTCCCCAACCTCGATTGGAGCAATCCATTGCTCTCAACCTTGAGCTCGATAACCGACCCATACCTGAATGTTTTTCGCGGGCTTATCCCCCCCCTGGGCGGCCTTGATCTATCAGCTTTGGTGGCCTTTTTTGCMCTGCAGATTGGTGGTGGCCTGCTGAGCCAGTTGGCGATGAGCACCGCACCATCATTYAGCTCTTTTCAGTAATTTTTTTATTCTTCCAAGTTCAATTCCAGCTCAAGCGGTAAACGTTCATCGTTAACACCCGCCCTAGCCCTTACGGGCGCGCTAAAGCCCTTGGCCTTGGCGTGGCTCACCTGAAGGGGGCCAGGGGTGCCAGCAGGCACCGAAAGCCTTAGGGCAAAGGCAG
The DNA here is from genome assembly GCF_003011125.1 of Synechococcus lacustris str. Tous. Classification (GTDB taxonomy): domain Bacteria; phylum Cyanobacteriota; class Cyanobacteriia; order PCC-6307; family Cyanobiaceae; genus Synechococcus_D; species Synechococcus_D lacustris. The sequence goes on from NZ_PXVC01000004.1 coordinate 83,579, forward strand.
AACGGCCTGGCTGCACATCACCGATGGAGCCAACCCTGGTGCGATTTTGTAAAACCGGTTCTCCGCTGGCATCAAGTATTTGGGCAAATACATCRGTATCAACCACCGGTTTAGCTCCACTGTTCAGCACCTCGCCGCTGAGGGCATAGCAGCTGGCCCCTAGGGGCCTGCGAAATTCCGGTTGGGCACCCACATCKGCCTGGGGGCAGGGTTCAAGTTTTACCTCCAACACCTGCAAAACCGCTGCCAGAGCAGGGGGCGCCCAAAACAACAGAATTGCCAGAAGTAAACCCAGTAAAGAAGCCATCAACGTTGATCACCACTGCCGGAGATCACGTTACGGGCAGCGCGGCTTTGCAGTTTTTCTAAATTTGCCTCGGCTATGGCCTCAAGGCCAAAACCCAACTCATCAGCCAATTGGGACACATACCAGAGCACATCGCCCAATTCCATGGCGATTGCCTGCTTTTGCTCGCTATTGAACTCACCGKCGCCATCACGTAACACCTTTTTTACCTTGTCTGCCACTTCTCCGGCTTCACCGCACAGGCCCAAGGTGGGATAAAGGATGTTGTTGCCTCGGTGGGGGTAGAGGGCCGTTCGCCGGGCAAGGAGCTGATAGGAATTGAGTTCCATTTGATCTGTAGGGTGATAGCTTCCGCTGCGTCTCAAGCCCGGTTCATGCCAAAGCCCGACCTGCAGCGACGCACCAAGATTGTCGCCACCATCGGGCCCGCCACCGAATCGCCGGAAATGATTCGCGAGTTAATTCTTGCGGGCGCCACCACCTTTCGACTCAATTTTTCCCACGGCGACCACTCTGAACATGCCCAGCGGGCAGCCACAATTCGTCAGGTAGCCCACAAATTGGGAATGCATGTGGGCATTCTTCAAGATTTACAGGGACCCAAAATTCGTCTCGGTAGGTTTAATGCTGGMCCCATAACCCTGGCTAAAGGCGACCCTTTTGCCCTAACTGCAAGGGATGTGGCCTGCGATCAACACATCGCCACCGTTACCTACGACAAATTGGCGGTTGAAGTGCCACCCGGCAGTCGCATCCTGATGGACGACGGCAAGGTGGAAATGCTGGTTGATTGGATCGATCAACAGGAACAAACCCTCCATTGCAAAGTAACCGTGGGGGGGGTGCTCTCCAATAACAAGGGGGTTAATTTCCCCGATGTGTTGCTTTCYGTRCGGGCACTAACCGCTAAAGATCGCAACGACCTCGCCTTTGGCTTACAGCTGGGGGTGGATTGGGTTGCCCTGAGCTTTGTGCGCAATCCATCAGAYATGGAGGAGATTCGCGAGTTGATTCGCAGCCTTGGCCATAGAACCCCAGTGATYGCAAAAATAGAAAAATTTGAAGCGATTGATCAAATCGATTCAATCCTGCCCCTCTGCCATGGGGTAATGGTTGCCCGCGGTGACCTCGGCGTGGARATGGCAGCAGAGGAGGTGCCACTGCTGCAAAAGGAATTAATCCGCAAGGCCAATTCGATGGGCATCCCGATAATYACCGCCACCCAAATGCTCGACAGCATGGCCACAAACGCCAGGCCCACTAGGGCCGAGGTAAGTGATGTGGCCAATGCGATTCTCGATGGCACCGATGCTGTGATGCTTTCAAACGAAACCGCCGTGGGCCAATACCCGGTGGAGGCGGTGGAAACCATGGCTCGCATCGCCAGGCGCATCGAGCAAAATTATCCAAACCGCCAACCGGATACCCAGCTGGCCAGCACGATTCCCAATGCCATCAGCCAAGCGGTGAGCACCATCGCAAATCAACTGGATGCAGCYGCGATCCTGCCCTTAACCAAAAGTGGTGCAACGGCAAGAAATGTGAGTAAGTTCCGCCCCTCCACGCCCATCCTTGCTGTTACCAGCGAGGTGAAGGTGGCCCGTCAGCTGCAACTGGTTTGGGGCGTTAAYCCATTGGTKATYAGCACCCAAAGTTCCACCAGCCGCACCTTCAGCATTGCCATGGGTGTTGCCCAAGAACAGGGATTGCTAGAGGAGGGCGACCTGGTGGTGCAAACCGCCGGCACCCTCAGTGGCGTGAGTGGTTCCACTGATTTGGTGAAAGTTGGGATCGTTTCTGCGGTGTTGGGCAGGGGTACCGGTTTTGGTAATGCTTCCGTWAGCGGCAAGGTGCGCYTGGCCCAAAACCCTGAGGAGGCAGCTGGCATCGAGCCCGGTGAGATTTTGGTGGTGTCCCACACCACCGCTTCATACCTGGAGGCGATCCGCCGCGCCGGCGGGGTGATCACAGAGGAAGACGGCAGTCAAAGCCACGCCGCTGTTATCGGCCAACGCTTGGGTATTCCCGTGATTGTGGGCGTTGCACAGGTAACCAGTGATGTGCGCCAAGGTGAGGTAGTTACGCTTGATATCCGCCATGGGGTRGTTCACCGGGGTACCCATGTGCACGACCACAGCAGCGCCGACAACATTGGCTAATCGGCCATGAGTGCCCGTTTACCCATAAAAGACACCATTGGCATGGCCCTTGGGGCCCTGAGTTCGAATCGCTTGCGCTCAGCATTAACAATGCTTGGCATCGTGATTGGCAATGCCTCTGTAATCACCCTTGTGGGGGTTGGGAAGGGGGCTCAAAACTTGGCAGAGGGTCAACTAAGCACCCTTGGGGCAAATGTGTTGTTTGTGGTGCCTGGCAACAACGACACCCGTAGACGCGGCATTGAAACGCCCAAAACCTTGGTTTTAGARGATGCCAACGCCATCCTTGAGCAAGTGCCAAGCGTGGGCCGTGTGGCACCCCAAATCACCCTGAGCGAAACGGTAAGGGCAAGGGATTTAAGCGCCACTGCAACGGTTTCCGGGATCACCCCCGAATTTTTRGCGGTGCGACGTTTTGATATGGCCCAGGGTCGTTTTTTTAGTGATGCCGACCTCCAAGGCGCCCGCAATGTGGCGGTGCTGGGCCCCGACTTGGCGGCGCGCCTACTGCCAGGGGGCTATCCAATCGGCAAGGAGGTGCGCATCCGCAATCAGTCGTTCCAGGTGGTGGGGATCATGGCTTCAAAAGGAGCTTTTCTTGGCCAAAACCAAGATGATGCCGCCTACGTGCCCCTCAGCACCATGGTGAGTCGGCTGAGTGGCAGAGATCCCACCTTTGGCACCTCCCTCAGTTTTGTGAGCGTGGAAGCAAAAGATGAAAAATCGGTGAGTGCCGCCAAATTTCAGATCAGTAATCTGCTGCGCCTGCGCCACAAAATCCTCAGGGAAGACGACTTTGCTGTGCGCTCCCAAAAAGATGCCCTTTCAATTGTGGGAACAATCACCGGGGGSCTCACCTTGATGCTTGGCGCCATAGGCGCGATTTCACTTCTGGTGGGAGGTATTGGCATCATGAACATCATGTTGGTGTCTGTWAGTGAACGCACCCAAGAGATCGGCCTKCGCAAGGCCGTAGGTGCCCGCAGCAACGATGTGTTGCTGCAATTYCTTGTGGAAGCCCTCGTGGTGTCGAGCTTGGGGGGGTTGGTGGGCAGCCTGATAGGGCTCGGGGCAGTTCTGGCGGTAGCGGCCTTAACGCCCCTGCCAGCGGCCATCGGCCTGGCCAGCGTTGCTAGCACCGTTGCCCTATCTGGCTCCATTGGCCTCTTTTTTGGGGTGGTGCCWGCAAGGCGGGCCGCCCAATTAGATCCAATTGTTGCCCTGCGSCGCCTGTGAATCCACCAGAGGTTGCCCTTGCCATGCTCGAGCGCCAGGGCAAATGGCTACTGCAATTAAGGGACGACGTTGCCGGAATCGTGTATCCGGGCACCTGGGCCCTSTTTGGCGGTCATCTGGAGCCAGGGGAAACAGCCATGGAAGCCGTGCAAAGGGAGCTATTGGAGGAAATCAACTGGACCTCCACCCAGCTAGAACCCTGGTTTGTGCAAAGCAGCCCCCAAAGGGTGGCCCATTTCTTCCGTGGTTCCCTTGGGGTGCCCTTAACGGAGCTAACGCTCCTGGAGGGTCAAGACATGGTKTTAGCCAGCTTGGCAGAACTGCGCAGTGGTGAGGTTTTRAGCCCAAAAAATGCTGAAATCCGACCCTTTGCCCCATCGCTGCAATGGGCAGTAACTGAACTTTTGAAGCAATAAAGCGCTGGGGGAGCCCCGCTGGCTTCTCAGGGTCTTTACAATTRCGAAACAATTTTRGCCAGCGGCTGCAAAACCATCCATGAACAACCGTTGGCGCACCGTTCTGCTTTGGGCKTTACCTATCTCCTTAGGTTTATTTCTGCTCTGGCAGGTAATTGCTAACGGTGGCCCGGCACGGGTTGTTAATCAACCAAATTTGGCACCCCGCAACAGTGCCGTAGCCCGCATGACCTACGGCCGCTTCCTCGATTATGTGGATGCTGGAAGGGTAACTTCTGTRGATATTTTTGATGGTGGCCGCAGTGCGGTTGTAGAAGCCGTTGATCCAGATATCGACAACCGYGTTCAACGTTTACGGGTTGATTTGCCTGGATTAGCACCAGAACTGGTTAATAAATTAAAAGAAGAAGGGATCAGTTTTGATATCCATCCCCCCCGCAGTGCTCCKCCTGTTYTAGGTGTTTTAGGCAATTTGTTATTTCCTCTTTTACTCATTGGCTCTTTGGTTTTATTGGCTCGCCGCTCCTCAAACATGCCTGGGGGCCCTGGCCARGCCATGCAATTCGGCAAAACAAAAGCCCGCTTTTTAATGGAGGCTGAAACCGGAGTTAAATTTGATGATGTGGCGGGAGTTGAAGAAGCAAAAGAAGATCTCCAGGARGTAGTTACCTTTCTCAAACAGCCGGAAAGATTYACTGCCGTTGGTGCAACTATTCCAAGGGGTGTGCTCCTTGTAGGCCCCCCTGGAACCGGTAAAACCCTCCTGGCAAAAGCSATCGCTGGCGAAGCTGGTGTGCCCTTCTTYTCCCTRGCCGGCTCRGAATTTGTTGAGATGTTTGTTGGTGTGGGTGCAAGCCGAGTAAGGGACYTGTTTAAGCGGGCTAAGGAGAATGCCCCTTGTTTGATTTTTATCGATGAAATAGATGCTGTAGGCCGTCAAAGGGGTGCTGGTATTGGCGGCGGCAACGACGAAAGGGAGCAAACCCTTAACCAGCTGCTCACTGAAATGGACGGATTTGAAGGTAATAACGGAGTGATAATTATTGCTGCAACAAACAGGGCTGATGTTCTTGACTCCGCCCTGATGCGTCCGGGTAGATTCGACCGTCAGGTGAGTGTGGATGCCCCTGACATCAAGGGCAGGCTTTCCATTTTAAAGGTGCATTCACGCAATAAAACTTTGGCGGAAGATGTGAGCCTTGAAATGATCGCTAGGCGCACCCCTGGCTTCACCGGTGCTGATCTCGCCAACCTACTTAATGAAGCTGCAATCCTCACAGCGCGGCGCCGCAAAACTGCCACCGGCTTGGCTGAGATAGACGACGCCGTAGATCGTGTAATTGCCGGCATGGAAGGTACACCCCTTACCGATGGCCGCAGCAAGCGTTTGATCGCWTATCACGAAGTGGGTCATGCCCTAGTGGGAACCCTTGTTCAACACCATGATCCCGTTCAGAAAGTAACCCTMATTCCCAGGGGACAAGCCCAGGGCCTCACCTGGTTCTCCCCWGATGAAGAGCAAATGCTGGTGAGCCGTGCCCAACTAAGGGCACGCATCATGGGTGCCCTGGGGGGCCGTGCTGCAGAGGCAATTGTTTTTGGCCATGCCGAAGTAACCACTGGAGCAGCTGGTGATATTCAGCAGGTGGCCGGGATGGCACGCCAAATGGTTACCCGTTTTGGCATGAGCGAACTGGGTCCGATGTCCCTTGAAGCGGGCAATCAAGAGGTTTTTGTTGGCCGCGACCTAATGACGCGCAGCGATGTATCCGACTCCATCACCAATCGCATCGATGGTCAGGTRAGATTGATTGTTGATAAGTGCTATCAAGACACCTTGGCGCTTCTAGAGCAGCAGCGCCCCTGTATGGATTGTTTAGTGGAACTTTTAATCGAGAGTGAAAGCCTTGATGGCGATAAGTTTAGGGAGGTTGTGAGTACATTTGCTGCTATTCCTGACAAGGAAAGGTTCTCCCCGCTACTGCCTGCCAGCCCCTAAGGGTGCATAATAACTAAGCTTATGGCTTAATTTAATGACTCAGATGGGTTCCCCCTYAAACGATCCTATCCCTGAGGGGCAGGAAGGAACCCATTCCCCCCTGGAGGCATTCACTAACTACAGAGGCAAAGATTGGACGCCTGAAAGATTAGCTTTTCACCAAAATCTTGAGCAATTTGCAGAAAGAGTTGGCCTGATTGTTGCCCTACAAGGCAATGGCAAAGTAAGCCAGGAAGCGGCCTATGCCGAAATAAAACAAATCTGGAGCCAGCTGMGGGACAGCCACAAGAACTTAATAAATTAGTTTAATTTTATTTAACTTAGTTTAGCTTAATCAAGCAAACACATTTAATCATACGGCGTGAATGGGGCGTTGATCGATAACTTTATCAATCAAACCATAATTAACAGCTTCAACAGGTGACATAAAGAAATCACGATCAGTATCTTTTTGCACTCTTTCCAGCGGTTGACCAGTACGACTGGCCAATTCTTCATTAAGGCGTTTTTTAAGAAATAGTATCTCGTTTGCTTGGATTCTGATGTCAGATGCTTGGCCCTGGGCGCCCCCAAGGGGTTGATGAATCATGATTCGCGAATGCTGCAGGCTGCTGCGCTTGCCAGCTGCCCCAGCGGCTAACAAAAAGGCGCCCATGCTGGCGGCCAAGCCAACACATACGGTTTGCACATCTGGTTTTACATGTTGCATAGTGTCGAATATTCCAAGGCCGTCGTAAACAGAACCCCCCGGTGAGTTAATATAYAAAAATATATCTTTTTCAGGATCTTCCGCTTCCAAAAACAACAATTGCGCAACGATTCTATTGGCAGAATCAGAGGTGACGGGCTCCCCTAARAAAATAATCCGCTCACGCAGCAGCCGCGAATAGATATCGAAGGCGCGCTCACCCCGTCCCGAATCCTCAATAACGATGGGGATCATGGCRATTATCAAACGGTTCTTCAGATACTACTAACRGTGCCATGGCTGTCGAGCGCTATGGTCGCCCATAACAGAGGGGAATCCAGTGGGTGATTGCCAAACCGTGGCAGACAGCAAAAGGCGCTTCTTTGCCGCATATCCCAGGGTGATTCCTGGCCTCTACCGCCGGCTGGTGGATGAGCTCCTAGTGGAGTTGCATCTGCTTTCCCATCAGCAGGGTTTCGAGCCAGATGCTTTGTTCTCCCTGGGCCTTACCCAGGTTTTCGACAGTTTCACCAAGGGATTTCAACCGGAAGGTCAGCGGGAAAACCTTTTCCAAGCGCTCTGCTCCGCCACTGGCCTAAGCAATGAAGRCCTGCGGCAGCAAGCCGCCGCCCTAAAAGCTGGTATTTCAGCCCATGGTGAGCAGGAGATAAGCAATTGGCTAGCAAGCCGTGGSGAAGGGGCACCAGAGCCCCTAAAACTTGTGTTGCAAGGGGCAAACCGCAGCGATTTTCATTACTCGCGTCTCCATGCCGTGGGCCTGATGGCATTAATTCAAGAATTGAGCGGTGGCGATGATCAAGAGCCAGAGGCGCTGCGCAAAAGGGCCACCAGTGTTGGCGAACAGATGGGCYTGCAACAGGAAAAACTGGATAAAGACATGGGCYTATATGCCAGCAACTTAGAAAAAATGGCGCAGGCGGTGGAAATGATGGAAGAAACCGTTGCTGCCGTTAAACGCCGCCGGGAACGTCAATCAAGCAACAGTGAATCACCAGTTACCTGAGCTGCGCCCCCRGCCACTCCAGGCCGCCACTGGCCCCTAAGCAGCGTTGATCGCTTAAGCACCACGGGGAACTGCTCAGGCAGCAAGCCCCGTTGATCTAAAAGGCGGGGAACTGCCACAAGTTTWAGGCCAGCTGTTTGGCTGATCCGAGGCTTTGCCATTGCTTTCGGCAGGGGATCGGTGGGRGCRGCCCCTAAAACCACCAGCAACTCGCCAGTGGCAAGCCAGCGCCAGCCGGCCTGCACCCAGCCCTTGGAATTGAGCAAAAGGCTCACATTATTTTTATTTTCTAAGCGCATTTCTGTGGGCAGGTTGTTTTCCAAGCGSCTTAAAAGCTGTTGGTAATTAGCACGAACAGCATTATTTTTGGGGCGCAGGGCAATCCAAATGCTGGCTTGATAGGGGTTWTTGGCAGGATTGAATTGCAACTGCAGCTGAAAAGGGCTTTGCAACAGGCTCTTTTCAGCTGYGCCATCCAAGAGAGGAGCCAATAGGGGAGCCAAAAGGGGCGCCAAAGCATCGCCCTGTARGAGCAATGGCGCTGGGCTTTGGGGCCAAGTGGGCTCAGCTCCTTGTTCAACCAACTTGGTAGACCGCAAAACAGMATCCCCACCCCTGGTTTGGCCCCACCAGCGCCTACCTTCGAGCTGCAGGCAACCCTGCTGGAGAGGCACYARTAATGGAGACCAATTAGCGGCGATTGCCACTAGGCCCGAACCACTCCAAAAGATGCCCGGGTTTACCCCATCTAAGGCCGCGCAGCGGGGGCTATKGCGCAGTCCCCTTGGCTTCTCCAACAATTGCTTCAAGCTCTGAAAACCCAAGGCGTCTGCTGCAACCACCCGATAGGGCCCCCAACGCAAACTTAAGGGCACAGCATCGGCTTCTTTACCTGCCCGCACAAGCAATAAAGGCGCCGCGTCGCCGTGGGGGCCCCATATCTGTAGCCAGGAACCACTGCCGTTCCGCCATAGTTTTYTAGCTAGGCCCTCTGAGAGCCGCTCTTTCCATAGTTGTGGTGGCGGCTGCAGAGCTTGAATAGGCAAGCTCTGGGCTAAAGATGCTTGGCTTAAAAGAGGATTTAAGTTYCCCTGCTGSGGTTTTGGAGCTGATAGCAGAAGGGTAAAAGCGCCTACAAAAGGCAATAGGGMAACACCAAAACTGGCCCTCAATTTTTGCCAGATCGGCGARCAGCTGCGGAGGTAGTTGCTGCCGAACGACGCCGTTTGTCTTTCCATTCCATTGCAGAAAGGTAAACAACACCCCCACTAACAAAAATAAGCAGCAGGGCTGCAACTGCAGCYAAAACCGAGTTGAAGGTTAGATCGATCGGTAAATCAAGCATTGCACCCAAAAGGGTTTCTAGAAATTGATTGAACCATCACCATTACGACCCCAAACCACCATGGCGATCGAGAAGGTGAAGGTTGCTGCTAGGGCAGCCCATCCCAGGGTGATCAGCACGGAGGATTTTTCAGTTARAWCAACTCTACCTAAAGGGCCGCGCAACGGAGCAGAATGGAGCTTTGCTTGTAGCGGCATTGGCCTATAGCAGCCCCCAAAGSAGCGTTTTACTGGAACGAGCCCCCTATCCCACCTATAAAGTTGTTGTACTGAATGATGAAATAAATACTTTTCAACACGTTGTTGATTGTCTTGTGAAATACATCCCAGCGATGGGSCCCGATCAAGCCTGGGCCCTAGCCCAAGAAATAGATAGCGCCGGTAGGGCAGTGGTGTGGGTTGGGCCGATGGAACAGGCGGAGCTGTATCACATGCAACTCGGTGCGGAGGGCTTAACCATGGCCCCCCTCGAGCAGGCCTAGGGAATTTTTGTGGGCCGACTCGTTATCACCCACAGCACCTATCTGGATGGCTTGATTCCCCTCCTGAAAATTTTGGCGAATGATCCCGCCATAGACACAATCACCCCGGCGGTTATCTGCCGCGTGAAAGGCCGTTGCGAGGGATTGAAATTAAGGGTTTCCTGTGGCTTAAAAGGTGGTCACAAGGTATTAGCCCGCAGGGGTAGCAGCGCCCAGGAGGTTTTTATTGTTACCCAAATGAGTAAAAGTGAAYTGCARCAACGCCTAGAGCAACTAAATAGATAAACTAATTTTTAAAAAAATTCATTATTAGTAAAAGGGGTGAACCGCCAGGCCGTGGAGCCCTCAGTCTTCGACCTGGAAGAACCAGAAGGGAGAGGAAAGCGGGGTTTCATTTCCGGCTACAGGGCCGGTATACGTCACCTTCGCGACACCACTCCCATGTCGAAAAGGGAGTCAGATCAGAACACTGGAAAGGGCAAACACCAACGCAGCAGTTCGRRGCGAATCTAAGGCTTTCAGGCCGGGTTGGGCCAGATCTGCCTCACCGCGGCYAATAATTCCATCGCTTCCCTACGGCGCAAACCAGCATCAAGGCTATGGAGCAGCAGGGTTACATGACCCAGCTTTCTGCCCGGCCTAGATAAGCGCTTGCCATACCAATGCAGRTGCGCTTGGGGCAGGGCCTGCAACAAATTGCGCTGCTCTTGATAGGTGCTGTTGGATTCCTCAAAGCCAAGCAAGTTCACCATCAAGGCACCGGGAACCACAAGGGCTGAAGARCCGAGTTGGCGATCGGCSAGCACATTTAGTTGTTGGCAAAACTGACTGGTGCCACAGGCTTCAATCGTGTAATGGCCTGAATTGTGGCTGCGGGGGGCCAACTCATTCACCAGCAACCCCTGGGGGGAAAGGAAAAATTCAATCGCTAACAACCCCACATAGTTCAAAGCGGTAACAATCGAAACCGCCATGGAACGGGCCCTTGCTTCAACCCCATGGTTCACSTCAGCTGGGGCCAGAACCCATTCGCACTGTTGGTGTTGTTGATGGGTTTCAACTAAGGGGAAAACACTGATTTGGCCTGCTTKATTGCGGGCAACCAAAATGGCCAATTCCTTTTCATAGTTCACCATCTCCTCCACAATCCACAGGCGGCGATCCACCCGCATCAGCAATGCCTCAAAAGCAGCACGATTAAGTAACTTTTCAGTGCCRCGTCCGTCGTAACCACCACAGGTGGCCTTAGCCATCAAGGGAAAATCAAGATGGTTTGGCAGCTTCCCGCCAGAACTCACCACAGCTTCTAATTCACACCAGCGGGGGCTTGGCATATTGAGCCGATTTAACAAATTGCGTTGGTGGCGTTTGTTAACCACTTCAGCTAACACCTGGGCAGATGGTTGAAATTCAATCCCCTTTTCCTCCAAAGCCTGCAGCGACTCGATATCAACCCACTCATTTTCAAAAGCGATGCGCCTGCAGCTAGWGGCCAATTGAGCGGTGGCAGCAGCGCTTTCAGATGGTCCAAAAACCGCCGCCGCCGCCARKGCAACGGCAGCATCTCCRGGGTCTGTGGCCTGCAAATGCAGTTCCAAATCCATGGCATGGGCCGCCTCTGCAAGCATTCCCGCCAGTTGACCGCTACCAACTATCCCAATTGGCTCCAAAATCAGTGCAGCTCAATCTTGCAATTTAGGCAAGCCACTGCCCTTTAAGCCCTGTTGCAACAAGCTGAGCAGCAAAACAACCAGAAAAAGAGCCAAGCCAGCAGCGCAGGCATAGCTGATGTCTAATTCCTGAAATGCCAAGTCGTATACGTAATAAACAACMGTGCGGGTGGAATCCGCGGGSCCCCCTTGGGTTAARAGAAAAACCTCCTCAAATACCTTCGTTGCTGCGATGGAGGAAATAACTGCTACCAGGGCAACATAGGGCCTCATCAARGGCAAAGTTATATCCAGATGTTGGCGCCAACCGCGGCTGCCATCYAGTTCTGCTGCTTCATATAGATCCTTAGAAATACCCTGCAAACCCGCCAAGAAAATAACCATGTAATAGCCAATACCCTTCCATAGGGTTACAAACATCACAGCTATCAGGGCAAGCTTTGGATCACTTAAAAAACCAATTGCTTTGTAATTATTGCCAAGCAAGTATCCAGCCCAGCCATTCAACAATCCGTTTTCTGCRTATATCCAGCGAAAAGCGATAGCTGCCACCACAACAGATACCAAAACCGGTGTGTAAAAAGCTCCCCGTAACCAGTGGATCCCAGGCAGGGCACGATTTAGCAGCACCGCCAAACCAAGCGAACCAGCAACCATTGGCGGAACCACCCCYAACAGATAGAGAAAGGTTGTGCTGAGCACCTTTAAAAAAAGTGGGTCTGTGCTCAACCGCCGCAAATTGGCCAAGCCGATGAATTGCAGCGGTGCATCCAAATCAAGGCCCGTGCGGGTAAAACTCATCACTAACGCCATCAGCGCTGGCACCAGTACCGTTAGCAACACCACTGCAAGGGCTGGTGCCACAAACAACCAAGGAAGTAGAGGCGATCTCTTCAAGCATCAATCCCTTAAGCCCAGCCATTCTGGGCCAAAAGGGCCATACATTCAGCATTGAAGGAGTGGCGCCCCATGGAAGCTGAAGCAACCCTTGGCAAGGTTTTGGTTGATCTCGGCGCAAACTCCTACAGCATCCAGATCGGTGCAGSTGGAATTGATCAGCTGGGCCAAGAACTWAGCAAGCTGGGTTTTGGTTTGGGCTGCCGCATCCTGGTGGTGAGCCAGCCTGCCGTTGCTGATTTCTATGGGGAGCAATTGCTAAAAAGCCTTAATAGCGAAGGATTTTTGGCAGAGTTAATGCTTTTGCCGAGCGGAGAAGATCAAAAAACGCTTGGCTCCATCACTGAAATCCATAACAAGGCCTATCAATATCAATTGGAACGCAGCTCCTTGATCGTTGCCCTTGGCGGTGGTGTGATCGGTGATATGGCTGGATTTGCTGCAGCCACATGGCTACGGGGTATTGCCGTTGTGCAGGTGCCCACAACTCTGCTGGCGATGGTGGATGCKGCMATTGGCGGCAAAACCGGGGTAAACCACCCCGGTGGCAAAAATCTGATTGGCGCTTTCCACCAACCAAAACTGGTGTTGATCGATCCCAACACGCTCCGCACCCTGCCGGAGCGTGAGGTGCGGGCAGGTTTAGCGGAAGTTATTAAATACGGAGTAATTGGCGATCCAGTGTTATTTGAAGCCCTTGAACAACATCAWGATCTGGCTGATCTTGATGCCATTGGGGARAATTTRTTGCTGCTGATTTTAAAAAGGTCGGCTTCGGCAAAAGCACGGGTGGTAGCTGCCGATGAGCGGGAGGGCAATCTGCGGGCAATCCTTAATTACGGCCACACCCTTGGCCATGTGGTTGAAACCCTCACTGGCTATGAAAAATTTCTGCACGGAGAGGCGGTGGCCTTGGGAATGCTTGCCGCTGGYGAATTAAGCCTTCAACTTGATTTATGGACCGCCGCAGAYCAAGAACGTCARCGCAGTTTGATCGAACGCTGTGGTTTGCCCCTTMAAGCACCACGCTTTGATAACGAGGATGTGCGTAATTGCCTGCTTCGYGATAAAAAAGTTAGTGCTGGCAGGGTGAGATTCGTGTTACCTAATTCAATTGGAGCCGTTGAAATTCGCAACGAYGTGCCCCTTGARATGGCTTTGATGGCACTTCAAAGCATCAGCTCCTAGAAGCCAACAACTCCYCCATGCTCGGCAAGCCAGGGGTACCAAGTTGCAACCACCAGAAGCCGCCCAATTGATATGGGTCGGTTAGCCGTTGGTATTCCTCCCGGCGWGCCARGCGCCAGGAGAGGCTTTCAGCRCCTGGRGCAGATAGCTCAGCCCAGCAAGTTCCAAGGCCTAAACGCAAAAGGGCCTCCCCTTGCAGCACCGAGCCCAGCCAATTCCAGCCACTGCCGGGGGCAAGTTGTTCMAGCAAAGTGGTGCACACATGGGCGGTGATATCCCAACTGCCAGGTTCTGCCAATAATTCGGGGCTAGCTAGCTGGCCCCGGTAGGCAAGCAAGGTGCCYCCATCTCGATGGGGGGAGTAGTAGCGCTGGGCGGGGTGGCCGTAATCAATTGCTAAAAGCCAACCCTCATCGATGCTTTGCCGCACCAGCTCCAACCAGGGCTCAAGGCTCGAGCACCACTCACTGCACCAGCCTTCAGGCCTMCCCCCCCCATCCATGGCCAAGCCGAGGCTTGCCAATTGGCTTTGGATTTTGGGCTGCAAAACAGCACCGCGTTGCCATTCAAAATCAGCTTCTGCATTTAGCCCCACCTCAAGGCCATGCCATCTGCCTTGATGCAGCACAAATCGATCTACGGGCAGGGCATCCAGCAGTTCATGGGCTACAACAACAGCTCGCCTAGGGGTTTGCTGCAGCTGCTGGAGCTCTGGCCAATGGCATCGAATGGGGCAATTTTGCAGGGTTTGCTGYTGGCGCTGGCGCAGGGGAGCGTTCAACTCCAGCAAAAGGATCTCCAAGCGGGGCAACCAGGGGGGATTAGCAGCCACAAAACCCTGGGCAAGCTGCTGCGCGAATAAGCCATCACCGGGKCCCCACTCGATCAGRCTGAGGGTTCCAGGTTGCTCAGCTAACAAATCAAAACAAGGCAGCAGTTGCTTCAGCAGGTGATCAGCAAGGGCTGAACCCAGGTATGGAGCCGTAACAAAATCGCCGCGGCTGCCAAAGCAACAGCGCCCACTGCCATAAAAACCGTKTTCTGGATTATTTAGAAGCCAATCCATCACCAGCGAAAACGAGGCGCTGCCGCCTTGTTCAACGAGAAGCTGCTGGAGCCCTTCACGCGAATCAACTGCCACAGCTTTGCCTGGTATCGATGACAATGCGTTCTACTGCGTTTTGATCCTGTGGCTTGTAGATGGTTRCTGGGGCTGATGGTGTGCTGCCTAATGGCTTTTATGCCAGTGGATCCAGCCATGGCCTACAACAACGCCGATCTACTGCCTGATCACCCCACACCCGTAATCGATCTTGCCAAGGCGCTCACAGATCAGCAACGCCAGCAGTTAGAGAGCGAACTTGATCAATTTGAAGTGGATAGCGGTTGGAAATTGAGGGTATTAACCCAATACGATCGCACCCCTGGCTTGGCGGTTAAGGAATATTGGGAGTTAGATGAGCGCAGCCTTTTATTGGTGGCAGATCCCCGYGGCGGCAATCTGCTTAATTTCAATGTTGGTGAAGCATTATTTGCATTAATGCCCCGCACCTACTGGGTGGAACTACAAACCCGTTTTGGCAATCAGTATTACGTGAAAGACCACGGCGAGGATGGGGCAATCGTTGATTCCTTAGCGGCGGTGGAGCTTTGTTTAAACAGGGGTGGCTGCCAAGTAGTTCCCGGTTTACCTGAGGAGCAATGGCTACTAACCTTTGCCACATCTGTGCTTGGCGGACTGGTGGCTGGCTTTGCCGCCTACCCAAGGAAAGAAGGAACAATTATCGCCTGGACCTGGCTGCTGCTGATGGCGCCACTCTGGCTGCTGCTGTTTGCWTTATTTGGCCTTGCACCAATTCTTACTCGAACCTCCGATTTTGTGCCGCTCGTTAGCAACTGCGCTGGCTTTATTGGCAGTGCCCTCACGGCCTATTTAATTGCGCTTAAAACATTGCCTAAACCAGGAACCACAAAAGCAAGCTAGAAACTTTTTAAGGCACAATCCAAACTGCTRTCGGWGCAATTTTGGTTTTCCAGGGGCACTGTTTTTGCCAGCGGCACACGCCCCTGCAGSCGGGCAAGGTTGGCTTCATARAAGCGTTGCAGTTCGGTTAGGCGCTTAACCGGCTGTCCGTAGTAACTAGCTCCCCTGAGGGTGGGGAAGGAAGCCCATTCMGGRGCCAACTTGGCWGCCAATTCAGCGSTGAGRATGCCCTGATCAGCCAGATGCAAGGCGCCCCGCTTTTGGATTAGGAACAATGCCGCCTGRTCTTGAACCTGGGGGTTGAAGCCAGCTAGCCCCATGGCCCGCACCACCAGCGACCAGGTGGCAGGCATGAATTGGTAGGCACCTGCGGCGGCACTGGCGTAGCCACKGGTGTAGTTAACCCGATCCGGGTGGCGATCGAGGGAATTCATTAAGCTGCCGCCRAACATCACCCGATAGCCCAGGTCTGCCCCTTCCTTCCAGGTGCCTTCTGCATAACGAATCGTGTTGAGCAGAGCGCGGCGTTCGGCTGTGATCGCAAAAAAGCGCTGAGGGCTTGGGAAACYAGGCAGCTGCAAACGGGGCAGGGAGAACTGAGCAATTTCTGCAGGCTGCTCAGTTTTCAGCTTMATCTCTGCYGCCGAWACGGCCTTGGCACCCCAAGGAGCCAAAAGAGAAGAAGCTAGAAAAACTAGAAATAATTTTTTTTTGCCGCTCACGAGTTCTTTTCAGAAACGGACTGGGTGAATATGGCTARGAATTAGAYAAACAAKAATATACGCTGGCCAGATAATAAATCGTCCACCAATCATTGACAGGGGAAATTTGCGTATTCGTTTATACAAATGAAGTGGTTTATGTGGAGAAACTAATGCTAATTATTTGCAAAACTTTCTTATCTATGAAAACCTATAAAAGCAGTTGAGGATTGATGTTTGCCGTGTGGCTTATGCATTTTGCACATATTTTTTAAGTTAAAAACTYAAGCAGATAGCGGGCYGCCTCAATTTCRCCGCCTRGGGCTAAGGGCCCCTTGGCTGGGGGAATTAGGGGCTCATCCAGCTGCCATTCCCCCTTAAGAAAGCTTCCACGGCTCAAGCAACGGTGCCATCCATGGTTTCGAAGCCCCTCCAACAACACCTC
>NZ_PXVC01000040.1 GCF_003011125.1 Synechococcus lacustris str. Tous
AGTCAATTATCTCAGAGAATTATAACTCAAACCAAACCTCTATCTAAGGCTACATCAATTTTTCGAGGTGCCCTATATTGATTTCTCTAGTAGACTATTATTCTAGTATCAGCTAAAGATAAACACTAAGCCATATTCAATCGGGATTCCATCCAATTAAGCAGGGAGCCAACGATGGGTAGTGGCACCTGCCAAGAGCGCATATATGGAGGCACATCCGGATCTTCGCCAGTGAAGAGGCCAAAACCAAAACCATAAGCCTTGCCAGTACTTGCATAGGCCTTGGCATGCTGGCGCAAAGTAAAGTGGAATGATTCTAGATCTGACACAACGGATCCTTMACAACAAAATATACTATTTAACAACCCAGATCCGCTAGGACCAATCACGGCGTTCGCCTTGGAAAAGATCAATATTTGCTGAGATAAGCTGAGGGCCTCAGGATGTACAACCACATAGCCACGTTCTTTACAACTGATGATTAAATCCGCCTCATTTATCAACGGCCTATACCAAGGGCGGGCACGATGCGACAAGCGTCTAGACACAAACAGACGCTCAGCAATGGCAGGCTGAGGCTGCCTAGCGCAACCACGAAGCAACTGCTGCATGGTTCGTTTGTAACTATAGGGATTCCAGAATCCCTCAATTGTGGAAGCATCTATATAAAGAAGCTCCCTAAAAATACAGCCAGCTATCTCCTGGCTTTCCAGGACTGGAATCCCCTGCAAACCCAAGATATCAAGGGCTTCCACCAACCAAGCCGTGCGACTGGGAACAATCATTAGGTCATAGGGGAAACGGGATTCCGCCAATAACGACAAGCATGGCAACACCCTTAGAAGAAAGCTTCCATAGTTGTTGGGCTCAAGATTTGGAAGAAAAATCGCACGTTGTTCGCACTGTTCGTGGGGAGCCATTGATTGAAAGAGCACCCGATATCCATCGGAATCACTCCAAAAAAGACAGCCATGGTGATGGTGTGCAGCTGTGGCTTCCTGAAGAAGCTTGGCGCTGCCATCATTACTTATGAGTCCAGCAGAACTAATTAGCTCCCCACCCCCACCTAGGGCTAGATCAGTGCCAACAACCATGRCCTGGCGCAATCGGTAGATACGTTCCGGTTGCAACAGAATCTGTTGCGATGACACGTCATGCAACATCTCCCGATCAATAGGCATACCCTCGCAGTGACCGGGCCCATTCATTAGAACCTGGAGCCCTGGCAATTCCAGCACAACTTCAACATTACTAGCTACAAATACTGAGCGAACCTCTACGTTGGCCATGGAGAGAGAATGAAAACCCTCCGCTAAATCGGGGGCCAGTTGCCGCAATGGATCAAGCTGACCAGCATGAAGCATAAAACTCAGAACTTGATATTGAGGTTGGTCTGTATAGAAAACTTCGGAGTGTCGATTATGACATTCGGCGGATACACAAAATTGCTGGGAATATTGCGCACACCCAATTGAATATTGCGACCATAATCACTGTTAGGAAGCAGATTTTCAGCCATCGCAGTTATGGTCCAACCAAAACCACGAATTGGCTGCACACTGGCCCCTGCATACAGGTTGCGCCCTGTGAATTCACCAATCAGTGAAACTGAATCATAGAGCATTAAAGCCACAGAGCCAATCGGATAGAATTGCCCATATTCAGTGCCCTTGAGCAGGGCATTACTTTTAGCCTTTGCAGAGCAATCAATTCCCCCAGGTGGAATATAGCCCCAGGTCCAGCAATGGGCATCACGTTGGGCCTGGATCTGAGCGCCAATCACCTTGTCTACCGGCCTGAATTCACCATTACCCAGCCCCAGGGTTATAAACAGATTTGAAAAAAGCGATTGCTCTGGATCATTATTACCATTCAGCCGGAAGCGCTGACTCACTACTCCATATGCATTCTTACCCAGATCAGCCTGTTTCGGGTCCCAGCGAATCATATTTTCAACGCCAATCTTGATGGCCGTATCTGGGCTGATATTACGGCTGATGGAAAATCCAGTCATGTTGCCGCCAAGGAAGGGATCACCAGCGCGCTTACCAGAAAAAGCTACGCCCTGAGACATATTGTTAATCTCTATGCCTAGCCACTTACTTGAATCACCAAATCCCAGGGTAGTTGCGATATAGGCGTCACCTTTTTCATTAAAGTATCGTGAATAACTCATGCCCTTACGATCCCTACAGTTTGCTCCAGTAGTGCAATCAATTGCACGCACCCCTACGCTAAACATAACTCCCCTTGGACCATAGGCCTGAGGCACGATATTAGAAATCTGCGGCTTCCAGTCAGCATTCCAATAGGGCACTCGACCGTTACCGCTTAACCACTGCCGAGCAGGCAAAGACTTGTTACTTGGAGACTCAACTTTGTCTGGCGCCACAGCATCTTCAGAAGCAGCCTGAATGGAACCAACCTGTGGCCAACTATTTATTTTTTCCACCGCATGCCAGGTTCCCGGTTGGGCTACACCGGCGGCGGCTGGATTTTCTACCTCTTGCCAGGCTACCGATGGAGCAGCAACTCCACTTTCTCTATCAACCAATTGCCATGACTCTGCCCTTGCGGTGTTAGCCGCAAGAACTATCCCAAATAGGGCCACAGCCACGGAAGTTATTTGTGAAAAGTCTCGAACCATGAATCCCCAGCCAATTATATTTCGCCAGGCTCAGCGGCCTAAGTGTGCCGTCAGAAGCTAGACTTATTCAATTCACAAACCCCGCGTATTGTAGTACAGATTCAAATGGCGATGGATAATTTCATTGTCGTCGGGTCCAGCTGCTTGAGTGGACACCAGTTCTAGCCAGCGTTCACGGCTGCTAGCAGCTTCGAGCATGGTGCAGGCAAGGGCCGATGCAGACCTAGGGGTGTAATGGAACCCATCCAGCCCAGGCCTCACTTTTTCCGCCATACCTCCAAACCCTGGCACCAAGAGGGGGCGCCGCTGACGCATGGCCTCTTGGATCACTACGGGGGAGTTCTCCCCCCAGCGGGAACCCATCACCACCCAGTCTTGTTCTGCCATCAGCGCCGGCAGTTCCGAAGGGTCATAGGGACCATGAAACAGCACTTGGGGTTGTAGAAGCCTTATCTCAGCACGAATATGCGAAAAATGCCTGGCAACCATTGGATCTGGATGGGCCGGACCATAGATATCCGTGCCATGGATAGTGAGCTGAAGTTGTGGATTTTCAACCAAGGCCAGCCTGAGGGCCTGAAGGATTAAATCAAGCCCCTTAGCTGGATGGATCTGGCCGAAGTAGGCAAACCTACCGGGAGAAGCTTGACGCTGGGAAACTGAATTGGCTTCCTTAGCACTTGAGAACCAGAATCCCTTCGATTCAAGCCCATCCCCAAGGGGGTTTTCAATCACACTTATCATGCTTTCGTCAACACCCCAGCGCAGAAATTGCTGAGCCAAATGCTCACTAGGTGAGATCATATGATCCACACTTGTGAGCAAAGCCTGCATCCGGACTTGACGCATTAATAGATCATTGGCGCTGCGATCTGGCAAACATACGAGACAGTCGTGTAAATCTGGAGCTTGACATAATCGACCATCACGACGTAGTAATTGCCCCCTCAAAGGACATAAAAGCAAAAACTCATGCAGGGTGAGAATAAACCGAGCCTTTGGGAATGCTGCCCGCAGGGCCAGGATCAACTCAACTCCAAGGTTTATAAAATGATGCAGGTGAATCGCAGTGGGATTTACCTGCTGGAACCATTGCATCAAGCCACTGCTTGAGTCTAGCTCTATGGCAGAGTTATTAAAAAAATAACAACTGCCGCTGCGAATCAGCAACTCCTTACTATTGAGACTGCCGAGGTCTTCCCCGAAGGCCAAGTGCCTCTCCGGAGCCGTGGCAACGAACCAAGCTTCAAAATTGTCTTGCTGATTAAGGGCACGAAACAGGGCATGGGCGGCATGCTCACCACCGCCCTTACTAAATTTGGGATGGCCGTGGGCCATCACAACAACCCGCTGTTTCATCGCCGTCCATCCTGGGCAAGCCAGGCATTGGCCAGCACTCTCCAGATCTGAAGCCCTGCCCCCTTAACTTCTCGACCGGCAAAGCTCTGACGTTCCCCATGCCAGAGCTGCACGTCCGTAGCAAGAGCACAGAGAAAACCCTCTTCCTTGATCCTTTGACACAAGTCTGAATCCTCAAAATCCCCTCGAATAAAGGTCTGCCTAAACCCCCCAAGGCGCTGGTACAAAGCTCTAGGGAGACAGAGCAATGCACCACTGAGAAGCTCCACCTCCTGCACCGGTTCTTGATAAACTTGAGCAGAAAGTCCCTTGCCAGGATGGCGATTTAGGCGTAGGCCACCGAAGGCGGCAGCGGGAACTGAGCTCATGCCTGCATGTTGCACACTTCCATCCGGATAAAGTAAAATAGTGCCCAATATACCAGCCCATGGATTGTTATTCAAATGCTCAACTAAGTGAAAAAGCCAGCCCGAATTTTTAGGAAATACGTCTGAGTTCATTACCACCAGGGTTTCTCCCCTGGCATGGGCTGCACCGGTATTGCAAGCTGCTGCGAAGCCATGGTTTCGATCCAGCCCCAAAACGGTGAAGCTCAAACCGAGATGCCCTCCAGTGCGGCGGCACCAGTGCAAAACTGGTTCTAATAGATCAGGGTCGTCTACTACGTAAATTAGCTCTACTTCAGCACTGCATAGTTCCGGGTCGGTGGCCAAGGCTACGAGTTGGGCCTCAAGTAAATCCAATCGCCCAAACAAAGGTATAATTATCGAAATCCGGGGAATGGAATGGTCCATAGCCGATTGACGGCTCTTGGCGCCAAAGTTTTCACAGTGGCTGATCTCCACAAGTAGCTCTTCAGGACTGGGATGGAGAGATCTGATAACAGATCCGAGATGGTTTCCTAAAAGCTGATTGGCCTGATGGGTGGGATGATTTTCTAAGTCAAGCTGCTCTAACAGAATTTCAGCTCGCTGGGGCCAGGGGAACTGGCTTAGATCAATCGGAACGGATTGATTGCGAACTCCATTCATCCAAATCTGAGGAGTAGAAACCGTGCCTGGAAATTCCGCCACGAAATGCGGCCTGGCCAGGAACTTCCAGAATGTAGGGGTCAGGGTGATATCAGCATCAAGCACTAAAAGATCAGTTGCCGTTAGCGTATCGGATGACTTGCCCTTCACAAGCAGCCGACCATCACTGAATTGCAGAATCTGTTCTATACAATTAATCAAACGAGATCCACTGCCAGAGTAGTTTAATTGCGGGTGTTGGCGATTAAGTTCAAGCATCTCTCGCGCCATAGCGGATAGAGCTTCATCGGAATCACTGCTCAGCTGCTGCCAAATTTGCAGTGCTTCCTGGCGCCTCTCTAGTAAAATCAAGCCTCGAGCTTTATTATCAAGCAGCCAACCTGACTCCATTCCCATTAGTTGGCAATGTTCAGCCATTGAAATCGACAGATCAAGCAAATCTGCTTCCCTTGCTGAGATGATTTCCTTAAGACAAGCAAGCTCTGCCTCCTGGGCAGTAAAGATTTTATCTGCTAGATATTTAGCCTTCCATCCCTGTTTAGAGCTAAATCTATCAAGCTCTTTCAATAATTGATAGCAAGCAAGGCTCTCGTTGCTCTCAGCAGCTTTTTGAAGGACATAGTCGTCTTTCTGCTGGCGCAGTTCTTCCCAAGTCCGAGCAGCCTTGGCAGGCTGTCCCAACTCCAGCCAAACCCTTGCTTTGTTATCGACAATCCAACCGGAGTGAACCCCAAGGGCTTCGGCGGCCTCCAATAGTCCCAGCGAATCATTGAGCCGCTGGGATTTTCGCAGGGAGATGGCCTCTCGAATAATTTTTTCCAAGAGTGTGCCTTCTCCCGCAGGATGCAAGGATTGGATTACCCAGCCGTCTAGATCGCAATGGACTTGAAGTCGATGAAGAATTTCAGCACTTACCTCTACTGACATGTTTGAGGCCACCTTGCGGGCCTCGCTTCCTACCGGCTCAATCCGCTTGATCTCTTCCCAAAGGTACACGGACTGGCCCAAAAATCCCTGGGCGAGAAGAGCCCTAGCCCTATTGTCTTTCAACCAGGAGGAAGTATATCCATCAAGTTCAATTATTTCAATTAAAGCCAGGCTGAGATCTGCCCTACTGGCCTCTCGCAGAGCAATACACTCTCTGCAACATGCATCCAATAATTCATCAACCAAAGCTCCTGTAGGCTCAATATCATCCAGGAAGTGGGGCTCCCAGCCCCGATGTCGAAGCAGGGCCTGCCATCTTGCTTTGGCAGCCTGGGGATCCATTGGGCCATTAAGAGATTCGGATTATAGAGCAATCTCCGACTGCTTTCACTAGGGCGCTGGCTTATGCCGATCACTGATAGCATCCAGTGACCTAAAAGCCGCACCAGGCAGGCGACACCTCGGGGCTCTTGAAAGTATCAAGCAAGTCCCTAGCATTAAACTACAAGTCGCTTTTCTCAGCCCAGAGAGCAACCAATTCAGCCGAATAGCTATCTATCTATTTGATAAGCGCATCCTTTCCAATGGACAACTGAGCACATTCAGCAGTAAGTTGATCTATCTTGAGAATCGCATCATCTCGCTGTTGAGTTAATGCAAACATTTGCCCAGCAAGCTCCTGCCGTTCAGCGGTGAGTTCCAGGTTCTTCATTTGAGCCAACAGCAAGCGCACTGCATGGCAGGAGAGTTGCTCCTCCATTTGCATAATCTTTTGGCGGCTCTCTTCCAACTCGAGATTCAGCGTGCCAAGGGGGTTGCGCTGCCACTGCAACCCATTTCCCTCCGCAGGGGAGAAGCCCCGTTGATTTAACCAGCTCGCCACCGCTTCCTGGTTGGCAAGACCCGTGAGCGGGTGATCAAGCTGCACGGATTGCACACCCCTGAACCATGGCCCACATCCAGCCAACGCTGCCAAAGCATCACCCTGACGCAGCACCAGGGTGATTATCGACTTTTGCCGATCGCCCAGTTCGGCTAATACCTTCCGCTGCCATGCGTTCAGGACCTCCGCCAGGCAGCGCCCGTTGCGTTCCTCAAAGTGCTGAGCCAACAAATTTGGGTATTGGGCTTGCCAGTGCTCCAGGGGCCAGGGGCCGTCCAAACGTCCGTCGTTGAACCGATGCCACAGCACAGCTTGGCCATGCTCGGCTGTGAGCACTTCTGCTACCACCAGGACTCGATCAACTGCTCCCAGCTCCTCTAGCTGCTGCTTCAGTGCCCTGGCTCGCCCTATCTCCGCCTCTACCACCACCACTTGACCAGCCGGCAAAGCCGAGGCCATGGCCGGTGCTCCCACCACCACGCTCAGCTCTGGCATTGCTACCGCTGCAGCCATGCGATCAAATTAATACTAATAACAACTTAAACCGATGGTCAGCTTCTTGGAGACCCCTTGCCGGCAAGATGCCGAATTCCAGTGACAGAGCCAGCGCACTATCTGCAGTCTTGAGATTCAACTTAGATCGCTATGTTTAGTCTAAAGCTTGTGGCTGAAAGAAGGAATGAATAACCTGCCAGTAGCTGCTGAGCCACCGTTGCGCCATTGTTGGTTTTCCCCCTTTCCTCAACCCTCCGCCTGCTTGCTAGGACTTGAGCGGGCTGGCTTGGAGATGTGGCCTGGAGATCCAGAAGCGGTACCCCCTGGGGCGTTACTCCTCTACGACGCACCAGATGCGGTGCTCGCCACCTGGCGCCAACAACAGGCCAGCCCTCCCCAATGGCAAAACCTGCACCAGGGCTACCAGCTACTGCTGGGCCTGGCCACCGATCGCCCTCCGCTGGCCAGCTGGCGGGTGGCTGGCCTCAATCCCCATGGGCTCAGCGACTGGCTAAGCAACCAGGCGGCCCTGCTGCCGGACCCTGGATTTATGCCCAAGCCCAACCTGCTTGCCGCCCTGCTGATCCGACCGTTGCTGCAGGCGGAGCCCAAGCTGCTTGATAGTTATCTGGACCTAGAGCTCAAAGCAGAGCTGGCCGGTGGCTCGCCCGATTCAAACTATCTAGCGCGGCTGCAGTCCCAACTATCCCCTGGGGCACTGCTGGCGGCCTGGTGGCAACCCTGCACCGAAGCCCGCGAAGAAGCAGAGCAAACGCTGTTGCAATTACACCAAGTGCAGGAGGAGCTGGAGCAGCTTTTCCTGGCGGATCGAAACAAACAACAGCAAATCAATGCTCTGCAAACCAGCAATCAACAGCTGGAGGAACAGGTACCACAAATCCAAGCTGAGTTGGAAAAAGCCAACAATGAACTAGCCGTTACCGGTAATGGGCTCGCTGAAGCTCAACAGCAGCTCGCCGATGTCCGCGAAGAAGCCGAACTCACCCTGCTGCAGCTCCACCAGGTGCAGGAGGAGCTAGAGCACTACTTCCTGCTATCCCGCCGTCAACAACAACTGCTCGATAGCCATGAGCAACTGGAACTGCGCAGCGAACGGCTGCTGGCTGACTTGATCAATCGCTGACCCCGATGAGCCCCAAGCGCCGCTCAACCAGCGCCAACAACCGGGCATGGCCCTCAAGCCGCAGTTCCCGCTCCCTGATTTCAGGGCCCAGCTGGCCGCCATAGTCCACCCCGAGCTGCGCTGCCAAGGCCCGCTGCAGCAGCTGGCGGTAGCCGTGATGGTCTGGGTCCTGCAGCAGGGCCGTGAGCAGCAGGGCTTCCGCCGCCGCCGCATCCCCCTGCTCCAGCAGCTGTTCAGCCTGCTGGAGCCGTTCCCGCCGCTCCACTTTCGGTCCGTATTTCACCAGCATCTCTGCGGCCATGGTGGCCAGGGTTGCATCGTTACTGAGCTGCAGGTTGCGCCAGAGGGCTACGGCCTCCGCTTCTCGCTGCAGATTTACTAAAGCCCTGGCTTCGTTGTCGTTTATCCAGGGGGATTCGAACCCCAAGTCGCGGGCTTTGCTCACCAAAGCCAACGACAACTCGGCCTCACCTAGCTCACGACTTGCACTTAATTCCTGCAATAGCTGCCGGAGCAGGGGCTGGTCATCTGTACCGAGATATTGGGGCTGCCAGCCGTTCTGCTCACACAAGCTGAGCAGGGGCGCCAGCAGCGTTTGGCCCTGCAGGGCCGCCATCTCTTGGGCCACTTGCCCCAGCCAGGCATCTCCATGGGCTGCGGCGCTCAATTGCTCCCAAAGCAGCAGAGCTTCTACATAATTGTTTAGCTCCACCAACACGCGAGCCTTGTTATCAAGCCACCAGGGATCTGTTTCCCCTGCCGCTAGGGCCGCATCAATTAGCTCGAGGGAGGCCTCCAATTGGCCCTCTTCCCGCAGTCGAATTACTTCCTTTAAAGCCTGAAGTTGTTGATCGGTGCGCAGCTCATCTGCTGGCGCTTCGGGGGGCGCTTCGGTGGTGAGGCTGCCGAAGGTCACTAAGGAAGCCTCCCCTAGGGGAGGGCCCTGCTCGGCGGCTGAATCGGCATTTTCCATAAGCATGGCCACCGCGGAAGCAGCCACCAGGTGGTCTGGCTCCCGGCTCAACTGCACCCAGAGGCCCAGGGCCTCCTGCCGCTGCCCCAGGGCCAGGAGCGCCCGCGCACGGTTGTCTTGGAACCAGGGGGAGGTGAGCCCAAGGGCCAGGGCTTGATCAATCAGTTGCAGGCTGAGCTCCGCATCTCCAGCCTCCCGCAAACCAATCACTTCCCCAAGGCAGGCCTGCAGGAGCTCCCCATCACTGTTGCTGGTAGCGGTAAGTTGCTGGGCAGTCCAGCCCCCTTCAACCAGCAGCTCCAGCAACAGGTGGGCTTTGGTTTGGGGCTGCATATTGTTTACTAGTTGACCGGCTCAAGCCTACCTACGCCAATCACCACCATGGCCGCCGATCTTTTGGGGCTGGAACAGTGGCAACAAGAACTACAACCGCTTGAAGCCGCCAAAGAGTGGGCAACCCTTGTGGAGGTGGCAAGCCAAGCTCTTGCCAGCAGTGGTGTTATTAGCAGTGTGGAGGAGGCCTATCTCTCCTACATGGCAGGTAAGGGGCTATGGGAACAGGATCTCTGGCCCCAGGCGGAACAGCTGCTGCAACGTTCCGTGGAGTTGCACCCCCATTTCCCCTATAGCCAACACCTATTGGGCCGCTGCCATGCGGAAGCCGGCCGCTGGTTTGCTGCCCTGGCAGCCCAACAGCGCTGCACCAGCCTGGCGCCGGGCTTCGCCTACGGCTGGCATGCCCAGGGCATGGCGGCCCTCGAACTGGGCGACAACGAATCCGCCCAGGCCTGCTTCCAGCAGGCTCTTCAACTTGATGACAGCCTCCCCTGGTTCCAGGCCCACCATGCCCTTGCCCAAGTAAGGGCCGCCCTGGGTAGGGGGGCCGTAGCTGAAGCCGCCCTCACCATGGGTCAGCTGCTCGCCCGGCAACAGCCCCCCGACCCAATACTGCAGGAATGGCTAGCAGCGGCCGCCAGCTGTGCCCTCGCCGGCGAGAGGCAAGCGGCCCTGGTGCTGGCCCGGCAGCTAGCAGAAAACCATGCAGGCCTTGGGGCCGCCGCCCGGCCCCTGCCGCGCCGGCCGGCCCTACTGCTGCTAGCGGCCCTGGGGGAAGAGCCAGCGGAACTGCGGGAACTGGCCTGGATACCCAGCACGGCCCTAGAGCAATTTATCTGGAGCCAATACCTGGCCCCCCTGTTTAGTAACCAGCAGCCGACGCAGCTCAGTGCTGCCCTGCAAGCTGTGCTGAAGGTGGTGATGCCCCCAGGGGCAGAGCAGMAAAGACTGCTGGACCCCCTTGAGCAGAGAAGCCCGGCCGAGCTGCTCAGCCTCGATGCCAGCGACGACCCCCGCCTGCCCTTCCTGCAGGCCTCCGCCAGGGTTAGCCAGGCAAGCCACAACCTGCTCGATCTGCAACGCAACCTGCCCGGCTGCCTGGGGGAGGGCGCGCGGCGCCTGCAAAGCGAACCACGCCAGCACCTACCCCTGAAACGGCTGGATTACCACCTGTGGCAGCTGAATAGCCTCGCCCTGGAGCGCCCCGACCGCCTGGCCCAGCATGCGGGGTTGCTCCCCCAGGCCCTGGCCCTACGCGATCAGGCCATTGATCAGCTCTGCCAGGCCAGCGTGGCCTTCACCAATCTCGATGGCATGGGGCCATGGCCCGCCAGCCCCCAACCCAGGCGCCGTTGGCTGCTGGTGGCCGCCAACGATCTTCCCCAGTGTTTTTTCTATCGGGTGGAGCAGAAACAACAGCAGCTGCAAGCCCTGGGCTGTGAGGTGCAGATTTTATTTGCGGAAAAGTTGAACGAATGGGTATGCACCGATCTGCTGCTCTGGAGCCAGGCCGTGATCATCTGCCGTTTACCGGCCACCTATCCGGTGCTGCGTTTCATGGCCCGGGCAAAACGCGCAGGCTTGCCGGTGTTTTATGACATCGACGACCTGATCTTTGACCCCGAAAACTTTCCACCGCCCCTGGCCTCCTACGGCGGCACGATTGGCCCACAGGTGCACCGGGGGCTGGCCCTGGATGTGCCCCTGTTTCGGCGGGCCATGGACCAGGCCGATGCCCTGATTGTTTCCACCCGAACCCTGGCGGAACGCTGGCTGCAGCTGGCCCGGCGGGGGGGGCAGGCCGTGATGGTGCTGCCAAACCTGGCCCCAGCTGACCTAAAAAAACTTGGAAAACGCCAGGCTTGGCAGAAAGCCAGTTCCACCCTGGGCTCCAAGGCTGAAATTGTGCGCCTGGTATTTGCCAGCGGCACCCTGGCCCATAAACAGGCCTGGAATGAAGAACTGGCCCCGGCCCTTGCCGCCCTGCTCAGGGCCAACCCGCAGCTGCGGCTTGATCTGATCGGCCATATCAGCGTGCCTGAAGAACTCCACGACCATCGGCAGGCCATCCGCTGTAAGCCCTTCAGTGATTACAGCAGCTACCTGAAACAACTGGGCCAAGCTGATATTGGCCTGGCGGTGCTTGAGCCCGGCATCGTGACTGACGCCAAGAGCGCCATCAAATGGATGGAATACAGCTTGATGGGGCTGGCCAGCGTGGTGAGCCCCACCGCCACCTACCGGGAGATCCTGCGCCCCGGCGAGGATGTGCTGCTGGCAAGGGGGGCCGACCAATGGCAAGCGGCCATCCAACAGCTGATCGACCAACCGCAACTCCGCCAGCAACTGGCCCTGCGGGCCCACGAGCGAGCTCAACAGTTGTTTGCCAGCAACCAGGAGCGCCGTTTCTGGCAACCCCTGATCGCTGCTCCTGCCCCAGCTGCTCCAGCCCCAGGGAATGCGCCTGAACCACGGCGGCGCAAGCTACTGGTAATCAATGTATTTTTTGCTCCCCAGTCTGTGGGTGGGGCAACCCGGGTAGCCCAGGATCAAGTAAAGACCGTAATTGAACAAGCCGGTGATAACTACGAAGTAACAGTGCTATGTGTAGACCACGACCCCTGGCAAGGCCTGCCTTTAGATAATCGCATTGCGGTGGATATCCACCAGTGGCAGGGGGCCAAGGTGGTGAGATTAGGGCTGCCTGGCAAACCTTGGAGCTGGCACCATGATGGTGAAGTTGAGCACTTCTGCCGCTGGTGGCTGGCCCAGGAAAACTTTGATCTAATCCATGCTCACTGCCTGCAAATCATCACTGCTGCACCGCTTGTGGTGGCCCATGATCTAGGAATTCCCTATGTGGTGAGCCTCCATGACGGCTGGTGGCTCAGCCCCTTGCAATTTTTGATTAGCAACGAAGGCCAGGCTGTAGATCCGGCCGACCCCCTAGGCCATATCAGCAATGCTGCTGATGAATCCATTGAGAAAACTGCCGCTGCCCTCGAGCGGCGCGATGATTTGGAGGAGATCCTCGCAAGGGCTGCTGGCCGCTGGGCCGTTTCAGAACCATTTGCAGCGCTCTATCGACAGGCCGGCATTAGGGATGTGACGGTGCTGGAAAACGACTGGACGCCAATGCAAGGCAGCATTCGACCAACCCGCCTACCCGATGAGCCGCTACGGATCTGCCATGTGGGGGGCATGGCAATCCATAAAGGCTATCCAGTGCTGCGGACGGCAATTCTGCTCCAACCCCTGCCCAATGGGGTGGTGACGGTGATCGACCACAGCCTCGCCGAAGGTGAGAGCTATACGGCCAGCTGGAATGGCACACCGATCCAATTCAGGGCCCCCGCCCCGATGGAGCAAATGGCCGAGTTTTATGCCAGCCAAGATGTGTTGGTGGCACCCTCCACCTGGCCAGAGAGCTATGGCCTGGTAACCCGCGAAGCCCTCAGCGCCGGCCTTTGGGTAATCGCCAGCGACATCGGCGCCCTCGCTGAACCGATTGAAGAGGGGGTGAATGGTAATAAGTTTCCGCCAGGCGATGCCCAAGCGCTTGCCAATGCACTGGCCGCCCAGGCCCACGGAACAAGATCGTTTTCGAGTCAGCCAAGAGTAGAACTATTATCCAGACGCTTTCTCCTGGAGCTTCCCAAGCTCTACGAACAAGCCATGCAGAGATAGATATTAAGCCCCAAGTTATCCATCAGAAACACAACCAGCCATGGCACCCCTGCATCAATAGTGGTAGCGCCCCTGGAGAAACTCGGTGCGGTCAGCTTTCACTAGGTAGACGCAGCGGTGCTCCTGGGTGATTCGGCGCGACCAGACGCCTGTTCCGAGATACTTCAGCGGCTCCGGTTTGCCGATGCCGCTGAACGGATCGCGCAACACGGCCTTCATCAGCTCCAGCAGGCGGCGAGCGGTGCGGCGGTCGGTTTCGATCCAGTGCTGCAGGTCCTCGAGAAACTCCGGATGGCCCACCGCTTCTCTCTGGGCACTCATGCCTGCAGTTGGGCCTCAAGATCCTCCAAACGAAGGGCAGGAAGGCTGTCGCCGCGGGCGCGCTCGAGGGCTGAGAGGAGCCGGGCTGCGTTGTGGGGCGAGCGCAGCAGGTGAGCCGTTTCCAGCAAGCCCTCCAGCTCGTCGGCTGCCACCAAGGCGACATCGCCCCCCTGGCGGCGCCGCACCATCACCACCTCCCGGTCTTCCACAACCCGGTCCATCAGGGTCTTGAGCTGGTCGCGGGCGGTGGTGTAGGTGGTTTCGATGGCCATGGAGCTGTACAGGAAGTCTGTCCAGGCTAGCGCCACCATGGGGCCTTCCGGTCAAGGGGCCTCAGGAGCAAAGCGATTAAGTTCCGAATATCACGCTCAACAGCGCAAAGATGTCTGAATCCTGAGTGATGCTGCATGGTTAACAGCTGCCGGAGGGTGGTTATCTGGCCACCTCGGAGGCCATCCAGGGCTTGGTGTCTCAGGGTCGCACGGTGGCGGAAACCCTGGAAATCGCCCGCGATGTTGCTCGAAGACTGTTGGAATCTCATCAGCTCAGAGGACAAGCTCTAGTTGTCCAACGAAGGCAACATGCTCAACCAAGTGCCTCCAGTACCATCTCCAATGTTTGGTGGGTATGTTCGGCCACATCTTTGAGGATCTGCCGGAATATTCCAACCCTTAATGGCTTGTAAGCTGGAATCGTGTTGCCTGGTGATGGTTTAGCCAAATTGGGAACCATATGTGCGCTCATCGCAACATCCCCTCCAACTCCTCGATCCCCTGCAGGATCTCCGGCTCAATCGCCCGCAGTTCGGCCAGGATCTCCAGCGGGGGGCGGTGCTCTACCTCTTGGTGAATCAGGGCCATGACGGCGTGGTGCCTAAATCGGTGACACCGGCGCCGCCGGTCAATCTGCTGCTCTAGGCCCCGACCTGCCATCAGCAGGTGGATATGATCATACTGATCTGCATACTTTTTCCCGGCCATGGCGCGCCCCAGTCCCCTTGCTGAACGGGTGACCGTGACCATGCCGTCCGAGCTGGTCGCCGGGATCGACCGCATCGAGGCCAACCGCAGTCGCTTCATCGCCGAGGCCGTGCGCCACGAACTGCAGCGGCGCCAGCGCCTCGAACTACTGCGCTCCCTGGAGGCTCCCCATCCCGACAGCGCCGCCACTGCGGCCCTTGGCCTGGCGGACTGGGCCGAGGCCCTGCCTGAAGGGGACAGCGACCTGCTCGATCCCAGCGCCGGAGAGCCGGTGCACTGGCGACCGGAATCGGGTTGGCAGCACGCCGGCTCCCCCGAGATCAAGCCATGAGCGTGCCCCGGGGCAGCCTGGTGCTGGTGGATCTGGAGCCCACCCTGGGCCATGAGCAGCGCGGCACCCGGCCCTGCCTGGTGGTGAGCGACCCGGCGGTGAACTCCAGCCAGCGCTTTCCGCTGCTGGCCGTGGTTCCGATCACCGGAACGCCCGCTCCCGGTGCCCTCTACCCGCCCCTGGCCCCGGGCGCCAACGGCCTCACCAAGCCCTCTTACGCCCTGGTGGATCAGCTGCGCTCGATCGACAAACAACGCATCCGCCGTCGCTACGGCCAGGTGAGCGAAGCGGAGCTGGCCGCCATCGATGCGGGCCTGCGCCTCTACCTGGGCCTGGAGCCCGATCCTGGCTAAGCACCTAGCCGCAGTTCGGCCAGGCATGAACCGCCTGCTCCGGCTAGGGTGACATGTAACCGTTTGGGGTGCCGCCATGGGACCTGAAGCCGCTCCGGAGGCGCGCCGCGCCGGCAACCGCCGCAAGGTGCGGGAGCACCGCCAACGGCTACGAACCCAGGGGATGCGGCCGATCCAGATCTGGGTGCCGGATGTGCATGCGCCTGAATTTGCCGCCGAGGCGCGGCGGCAGTGTTTGTTGGCCAATGCCAGCGAGGAGGGGGCCGAGATCCAGGCCTTCATCGACTTGGTGTATGAATGGCCCGATGACGAATACAGCCAGTGAAGCGCGGTGAGCTCTGGACCATGGCCGGCGGCCCCGGCTACGCCAGCAAGCCCAGGCCTGTGGTGATTGTTCAGGACGATGCCTTTGCCGCCCGAGATTCGGTGACGGTGTGCCTGATCACGACCGATCCCGCTGACCTCCCCGTGTTTCGTATCGCGGTAGACCCCACCGCCGAGAACGGCCTGAAAGCAATCAGCCGCCTGATGGTCGACAAAGTCACCACCGTCCCCAAAAGCCGTCTGGGCCAATGCATCGGTCGCCTGGCGGATGACAACCTGCTGCGGCTAAATCGCTCGTTGCTGGTGTTTCTTGGCCTGGCCCGCTGATCGCGCTTGCGTGCCGCTCATCGCAACATCCCCTCAACCCCGTCGAGGCAGAATGTTTAACGACGGCTGATGAACATGGGTTTTGCTCCTCTGATGGCGTGGTGATCAGTCGATACTTCTGTAGTCCGCTGTTCGGCCACAGTCGGCCCGAGCCACCTAATAGGGGATCAAAGCGAGCAGCTCTGGATCTAAAGCAACCGCTGGCTGCTGGGGTCAAGGGGCAGCCCCGACCAGTCCAAGGGAGGCAAATAGCCGACCCAACGCAATAAATCGGCTGCCTTGCGTCAGCCCTTGAGGCCAGCTTCACAATGAAAGCCTGACGCCAACAGGGGCCACTGCGTCAGACAGTCGCTTTATGCAGATATTGCATATTCTGGAATGCCTTAAATATGCCTTATATCTACGCTATATTTACTTAGCGCCTTGCTAGAGACGCAATCCGTAGTGATTCCGGCAAGCGATCATGGCAACCGCTGTAGGCACAGATAATTTCTACGCCCTCGAAAGCGAATGGAGGGGGCAGCTAGGCCAGTGGGCGACTAGCGGCCTGCTGGAGGCGGCAGCCCTAGAAGCGTTAAACCTGAGAAGTAGACCATCAGCCCTGCAAGAGCTGATCGCCCAGTGGGGCAAGGGTGATTTCAGCGGACTACCACCGATTGAACTGCTACCAGCCAGCTCGATGCCGGGAGCCGCTGGGGCTTATGCCGCATCCACCGGCACGATTTATCTGAACCAGGATTGGCTGGCTGGGGCAAGTTTAGCTCAAGTAGTTGCC
Organism: Synechococcus lacustris str. Tous; assembly: GCF_003011125.1. GTDB lineage: Bacteria > Cyanobacteriota > Cyanobacteriia > PCC-6307 > Cyanobiaceae > Synechococcus_D > Synechococcus_D lacustris. The sequence continues at coordinate 16,894 of NZ_PXVC01000040.1, forward strand.
GTGCTCACAGAAGAGTTGGGCCATTATCTCGATGGATTGCTTAATAGCAGTGACACACACGATGATGAAGGGGAGTTATTTTCAGTCCTGCTGACTGGAGATGGGGTTGTCAGTACCCAACAACGGCGGAGGATAGTAGCAGAAACTGATAGCGGAAAAATTTTGATCGACCATGCCGGATCATTACAAGATAGAAGCTACATACCAGACGAGCAACTCGATGTCGAATTCGCGCTTGCTTACGATTTTCGCCCCAGCGTTGGGGTTGGCATAGCGGGCATAGCCGATGCAGAAGTGTTTAATCTTGCCTCTGATCCGAGTTCTAATAAGACTATTTATCTTGACTTCGACGGGGCAGATTTGTCCCAAACACATTACTGATGTTAGCCTGGAAGAAGATGATGTGATTGAGGCTGCAATTAAACGTAGGGAGGATTTAGAGCAGATATTAATAAATGCGGCAGATTGTTGGGCTGTATCRGAACAATTTGCTGCTCTATATAGGCAGGCGGGTATCACAAAAGTAAGCGTTCTCGAGAATARCTTCACGCCTATGTTGGCGAAGGMGCGGGTGCATCAATCGGCTGAGCAGCCATTGCGGATATGCCATGTGGGTGGGATGGCAATCCATAAGGGCTATCCAGTTTTGCGGGCAGCAATTCTGCTTCAACCCCTGCCCAATGTGGTGGTAACGGTGATCGACCACAGCCTTGCTGATGGCGATAGCTACACAGCGAATTGGAATGGCACAACTGTGTTATTTAAGCCACCTGCACCGATGGAACAGATGGCRGAATTTTATGCAAGCCAGGATGTGTTGGTAGCACCTTCTATCTGGCCTGAAAGCTATGGACTWGTTACCCGAGAAGCCTTAAGTGCAGGGCTTTGGGTGATCGCCAGTGATATTGGCGCTTTGGCTGAACCAATTTTAGAAGGAACAAATGGTAATAAATTTGCAGCCGGTGATGCAAAAGCATTAGCGGAATTACTTATGGCACAAGCAATATCGAGATCCAAAGCGCAATATTCTACAAACGAAATATCAAATGGGAAAGCTGATGCAACCACGCAGCTATTRGAGCGTTATGAGCAAGCTATTTATACTTAATACCAMTCTATTATTAGTGGKTGGTAGGTAAGCGTATTGTGCATTGGCAAACAGTTTGCGCTAATACTGAGAATTAAAGCTAATATATCGAATGGCTTATGGGTTGATGGTAACTCAGCGTGTGTGAAATTAAATTCTTTAAAAATGGAGGTGTTGCTAACTTTTAAATCTTAATTTTAGATTTATGGTTTATTGGGGTGCGGTAAAAACGGATCTGTTGAATAATTTTAAATAAATACTGTTTTAATTTCAGGCGCCTTTGGCGATCAGGCCGCCCAATGCTAATTGCAATATATCTTAATTAAATATACAAATTCTTGTCTACAATGGTGGTTATAATAAAAAAAATTTTGATAGCTAATGGCAGAAAAAATCGAGATACCAGGTCATTATACTTACACTGGAACTTCTGGTATTGATAGGGTTAGTACGTATGAGCTGAACAAAAGCTATCCTAATAACGATGGCTTTGTGATCTTAGGAGAATCGGGCGATGATAATATTTCATCTGGAATAATGGGATTTGATAGAACAAAATCTTCAACTCATAAATCAGATTATATTGATGCTGGTGATGGCAGTGACTTTATAAGTGCATATGCATATATGACGAATAATGCATCAGTTATTATCTCGGGCGGAAAAGGCACAGACACATTGCTTTTAACGGGTAGCAAGTTAACTTCCAATCCAATATTTTCAAGAGAGAAATTTAACGAAGTTAGTTATACGAAATTCACTGTTGTCGACAAAGAGGATGGGAGCCCGCTTGCTGTAACAGCATTTGATGATGTTGAAATTCTGACCTTTAATGATTCATCAAATAATAGTATTTATTTTCTTACAGAAGATATTGCAAATGGTCGTATTCGGAGGGTTGACGGGGAGGAGATGGTTTGGCGAACTGTTGGCTCAAATTCTGATTGGGCCGATAATAAGTTAGATACATATACTGCCTATCAACAATATGAAAATCTAGTAAATTTACCCACTTATAATGTTGCTACTTCCTCTTCCCTTAATGAAGGTGAAACTATTAATGTTGATATTTCAACAACTAGCGTGGCTCCAGGAACGAATCTCTACTATTCGTTGAGCGGTGCGGGCATTTCTTTTAACGATTTTTCTTCTGGTTTTCTTAGTGATACATATGATTTTGGAACAGTTGGAACTGATGGTAAGCTATCGTTAGGATTTACTATTGCAAATGATTTTTCTACTGAGGGAACAGAAGCACTAGAAATCAAGCTCTTTTCTACTACTTCTCCTGTTGAAAAACTTAGCAGTGGAGTAGAGCGAAGTTATCTTATTGATGTTAGTGGCGTACCAACTAAGTTTGGTGATACAATTTATGTGCGATATCTTGGAAAGTTATTTAATGGCACCGTCTTTGATCAAAATATATTTGATCGTAAGAAATCTCAGTTTAGTTTTCAACTGGGTGCAGGTAGCGTAATTAAAGGTTGGGACATTGGTCTATTGGGAGTGAATGTAGGCGATGTGTTAATTCTTAGCATCCCCGCGGATCAAGCTTACGGTAAAAATGCAGTTGGTTCAATTCCAGCTAATAGTCCTCTCAAATTCGCTGTGCAAGTGCTCGGCCGTACTGATGCCAGGGGATCTGAAAAAGTTACAGACACTACTCCTGATTTGTCGCTTTCTGCTTCTAAGCAGGTTGGTGCTACTGCAACCGTTGCAATTAAAGATACGAGTGTTGCTAGCGCAATTAAAATTGAGAATAATGGTGCAATTGAATTAATGAAGGGTTTGGGTAATAAATATAGCGCCCAATCAAAAGTAGTAGGTGCAATAAACTATGCAATAAAAAAAGATGGTAACCAGATTTATCAAGGTATCTATGGTAATGATTGGAGTGTGCTAGCAGCAGAAACAGTTAATGGAGTGAATCAAGTGCTATGGAAAAATACAGCAGCTAATCGTTTGCATTTGTGGAAACTTGATGGCAACTGGAATTGGCAAAGCTCCAGCCTATGGGATGAAGCAAGTTCTAGTATTGGACAACAACTAGAAACAGAATTTGAAATCGACCTTGATGGTAATGGCACAGTTGCCGTTGCTAGTGCAGCCAAAATTGAGAATATTGGTAGCTTGAAGACCCTAATGGGCACAATAAATAATGATATTATTACCGGCCAAGGAGGAGAAATTGTATATGGAGGCAAGGGAAGTGATAGAATAACAGGGCAATCAAAAATAAGTGCTGATGGAACCAGGAGAATACCTTCATTTCTTACTGGTGGATCTGGAGATGATACTTATGTTGTTCCACAAGGTGTCTTTTCTGTTATTTTAGATGCTGGCGATGGCTTAGATACAGTTAATATGTCAGGAAGCAGTATTGATAATATCCAGTTTATTAGAGTTAATCAGCGGGATATATATGCAGCTGATGCCACCACAAGCTTGCTTCTGATTGATCCTCAGGGTATAGAAGGGAAATATAATGCAATCGAAAGTTTCATAATAGGTAATAATAAGTATGGCTTAACACAGTTAATTAGTATGGCTTTTGGTTCATCGAATTTCTATGGAGATTATACCTACAGAGAGCTGCAATCCAATGGTTTCTTTGATCTTGGCATTGTAGGGCTAGACCCACTTTCGATTAATGGCTATATTCAGTTGGCCATTAATAATAATAAGTTGACCCTTTGATCTCTTCTCTCAAGCTTCCAATCTATCGGAGCATCACTTGACATATATGCAAAGGCAGCGTTAACTTTTAAAGTTTAATTATTGAATTTCTATAATATCTGTAGTTTTGTGTGTATTGATAGTTTTTTCATGTGACAAGAAAGATGGGATTGATCCTGCCACTGCTGAGACATCATTTCAAATTGCCCGTTAAATCCATAGGCATGGGACCAGGGATGCGTACCGCAGAAGTACATATTAAATGTGTCTTCAGTAATAATATTTACATGAGTTGGGTCCTGAAATGCTTTGGGACTTGGATATGCAGGAGTCAATGAATAAAAAATACCACCATCTTTTAAAACTCTATATATCTCGTTCATTAATTCTATAAATGGCAACCTTGCGACTGAATCTATGTATATCAGCCTAGGTATATGCTCTATAAAATCAAAAGCTGTCAAATAATCAAAAAAATCAGATGGATATGGTATCGGACTTATAGTCAAATCTGCTTTTATGATTTCGACTATATCACCGCCAATATTGGCCTCTCTAATTGCATCTAAACCATATAACTCGTTCGCCTTGAACGGATTCTGCGGATTGAGTCCGCACCCTAGGTCTAAACTTTTAGTCATGAGAGTGCATCTTTTCAAACTTTTTGTTGGCGATTGCGTGAACAATTGAAGCTATGTGCTCTGGGGTATCAAGTAATGTTCGAGCTGCAAGGTGATTGCTTGTTTTATTTGTTGATGGATCTGTTGTTGTGCAATACAAGTAAGAACCATCTACTCCTTGACAAGAGAATTGCATAGAGTAATCTGGCGATAAAAGGTCACCAAGCATAATAATTGAATGATTTGTTTTGCCAGAGATGTTGCATAGGGCAAGTGAGTGAAATGCAGACCCCTCAAATCCAGCAATTACTTTAGCATGTGAATAATAAAATAACTGCTCCTCGAGGGGTATTTGTTGGGGATTCAATATACTCCATCCCTTTTTCAATAGGTAATCTTCAATCTCCTCCTCCCCTAAAATTAATCGCTGACTGCTCGCTAACTTTGTCCTGGATATATAAATAAAATCTAGGATTTTACTGTTCATTTGGCGTTTTTCTAGTACTAAGGAGCCAAACTTTTGAGCAGTACTGAAATATGCATTTGATATGCTGTTATGCAAGCTAAATGTTGAATCTGGTATCGTCATTTCTCTTACCATGCATATATTTGGTAGGCTGTCTTCGTAAACTGGATAATGTCCAGATTCTTTGATTAATTTTGAAACTTCTTTTGCCAGCGAATGATTGTGTTGGCCACTTAGCATAACCATGCTGGGTTCCAATATGTTTGATTCTCGGGTGAATGGCCAGAGGAAAGATAATGTTTCAGTGATAAAGTGACCGAAATTATCAAAGCAGGTGAATGGAATGTATATGGCTCTTTTGATTTCTTCAATCCCGTCCCAATGCCACCTTGGCTCAATATAAAAGTTCTTACAATGTGGTGCCTGCATGCCGTTCGGCATTCTTCGTAGGTATGAGCCTTTTAATGCAATTCCTGAATCTGCTGCATAAGCAGTGCCTGCTCCTTTTACAAATATAGCATTGCTATATTTATATATATTAGGAGGCTTGTCTTTATTTATAGTAAAGTAGTCTTTAAGAGTTTCTGCGATATCTTCGAAAGCAAAGCATGTCACATTGTTGCGGTATGTATTTTTTTTAGAGATTCCTTTGAGGTTCTCTCTCCATTCCTCTATTGGATCTGCTGTAAATTTTTTGACACAAATAGAAGAGATAATTATTTCAGCTTTTTCACTTAATTCTAAAATCAAACCACTCTGCTCAAGGCTTTCTATAACTGATTTAATTGCAGGTTGGCAATTTATTTGATAGGGGCGCCGTGGGTTTTGGTTGTGAATTGCATTTTGATTTTTAGCATCTTGATAT
>NZ_PXVC01000041.1 GCF_003011125.1 Synechococcus lacustris str. Tous
CAAATGGAAGACTCATCGAGGAGAATTTGTTTCCGCACTGGATATACGAAATAATAGTATATTAGCYCATGGATTTAAGCCAATCACCTGCACTAAATGGCAACAAATTGACAATTTACTAGGTAATTATTTGCGTAATATCTTAGATAACAGAAGAAAAGAATTGCCAGTACTCTGTCAATTTCCAGATAACTTAAGGCTATTAGATGTGTTACCAGAGCAGACCAAATAGTAGATTTTTAAACTATTATTTTAAAGAGTAGCTAAGTCAGGTGATGTCACCAACGAGTGGTGGCTTGCATTTCCCGATTTTTCCAGAGCTAACCAGAACTGGTTTTTAAAAAAGTGGTTTCTCAAGTGAGTGGTGACCAATGTCGGAGGCTATTTCCGTGACGATCTCGGAAGCGTTTCCAATTAAGTGATGTCACCAGCGAGTGGTGACGATCGAGCTTGACTACGATCCAACACCTCAATACCTGTAGTTTCCAATTAAGTGATGTCACCAGCGAGTGGCGACGATCTCAAGTCTCGCCAGATCGTATGGGTACGCCAGTTTCCAATTAAGTGATGTCACCAGCGAGTGGTGACGCTTTGAGAAACAATATCCTGGTCGCTACGGCGACAGTTTCCAATTAAGTGATGTCACCAGCGAGTGGTGACCTTTACTAATAGTGGTGCAAAAGTATTCTCACAGTTTGTTTCCAATTAAGTGATGTCACCAGCGAGTGGTGACACATTATAAAGAACATGGAGGCAAATATTAAAGCAGAGTTTCCAATTAAGTGATGTCACCAGCGAGTGGTGACCTTAATTAACACTATTCACCCTTTCTAATTACAATTTGTTTCCAATTAAGTGATGTCACCAGCGAGTGGTGACCGCGGCCTTTTAAAGGCCAGCGCTACAACGGGTTTGGAAGCCGTTTGCGCGCATCTCCAGTTTACACTCATTTTAATGCTGTACCAAACCACTTTAAGACATTGGAAGCGCTGAAAACCATTGCGCTGCAATTGAGCGCGCAGCTCAACGTAAACACTGGCTTTTTAGGTTTTTTGGCCCTGCGCGCTAAAGGACAAATCAATAAGTAACTCTTAAATACCAATGCAATAGCTGTGCTGCTCTTAGTTCGCCGTTTTTCGCACTAGCACTTCTAAACAACAGCAAATCCCATTCAAGATTAGTAATACCTGGGTCGGCCATTTCTGACATCCAGCTCATTAGCCCCTTGCGGAGAAATCATCATGGCTACTGAAGATGACAATGGAGGCGCTGGTTGTGGTCTTCTGATAGGACTGATTGCATTTCTATATTTCGCATTCATATTCCTGAAATGGCTTTGGGGCATCACGGTGGCAATAGCTATTTGGTTCTGGCTAGCACCTGGACGCTTACTTGCATGGATAATCAGCTGGCCTTTGTTTAGCGGCCACCTTCTACTCTGGTTGATAGCTATTGCTGCATTTGGGGTATTTGCATGGCAAATACTTAAACTGATCTGGCCACGATATTTTTTAAGGGCCTCCACTTTGGCATCCAATAAACTAAATGGTTGCCATTTCTGGTGGGGTGAGGAAGTAATTCAGTTCAATTTTATTGAGTTCTGCGATCACAACACAAGGAGCGCAACTGTGCAGCTGATCCGCTGCTTTCCACAAAAGCAAGGGCAATTGGATCACGGCATCGGCTTTGAGCCGGTATGCGTTGAGAACATTTCCGTATACCCGGATAAAATACACATCTCCAGCCGGATTCGGACGCTGCGCCAACCCACTCGCACCTATCTCGAGTCACTTAATCGCCATGGCCTTGAATTGCTGGCTACCGATTCGATCGAGGTAAAGGCCTGGCAGGCATTGAATGATTCCGAGCAAGAACTCAACAAGCTCAATGAACTTTGGCATAAAGCTTATAATATGTGGAGTGACGCGCAGACTGTGCTGCAGTTAAGTTCCAACAATGAACTTATCTCACCCTCCCAGAAACGCTGTCATACCATCTCACAAAAACTCGTGGCAGATATTTCCAAAATTGAAACGCGATGCAAAATGCTGCGTTGTTTTGGCTACAAGCTCTATGAATTTATGAAAATCCCACGCAGTCTTCGCTCTTTCGATCTGTTAGATAACATCGAGCATAACCTTTTCTCACAGCAAGGGATTTCAGATGAATTATTTGAAGAAATAAAGTTTAACGAACAGGCTTATGCAGAATTGCTTGATTATTAATGGCGATCAACTCAATACCGATACTTAAGATGCCGTATCTTTAGCTCGAGCTCCTGAACTTTTAATTTACTGGATATAAAATTAGCAATAAGTTCCCTAGGTGCTGAGGATTGAGGTTCATATAAAATTAGGTAATCCTCATTACTCCTTTGCTGATATACAGCATTTGTAAGCTCGATTTCAAGGTCTTCGATTTGATGAGATCTTAGGAAAGCCCGCCCTTTTTTAATCACTTTAATTGCAGCTGTTAGTTCTGCAGTAATATAACGTATAATCGCATCCCAAATCACCCCTTTGTCGYCATTGCCGTAGCAATCCAGAACTARTGCTAGTGCAAGCAAGGCTTGCTGCTCAAAAAGAACATAAACAACATAATCAGGYTGTACATYTAAGTAATTAAATTTGTTATTGCTCTACACTAGGCGTAGTGCGCTCAAGCAATAATTCTAATTTACGATCTTGCTTCTCTAACGCAACAACAAAAGCAGTAATTGTTATCAGTAAAATACCAAACCAAGCAATTGAGCTGTAAATCACTAATTTCCACTGGCTAGCTAATGGATTGCCTGCAGCCCTAAGTGGTGCTGGTATAGCCCCAGAATCMAGTTCAGATACATTTGCATCTGCATGTAGATCAAGAATTAACCTAAGCAATGCTTCTGGGTTAGCTGGCACCAAGGCAGATTGATTCTCGCTTGCTGTTGCTTCTTTTGCTAATAATTCACGGCAATGCTGCAACCCACCACCAGCCCAAAATAAACCCCAGGCATATTTATCTACCTGCAAAGCAACCCAACGGTTAGGACGCACATCATTACGGATAAGTTGCGMKGCTTTAGCAATCGACCAGTTACGGCCAGCCGCTACTGATGCTTGCGCCTGTAGTAACAACCTGCCATGGGGATCACGGATATAACCAGTTACCACCTGCAAAGCAAATACATCAATGATTTGCACCTTGGCGCCAGGTTTTGGTTGCTTTTCCTTTGGTGAACAAAACAGTAAGGCGCCACGTTCTTTAGTAATGCAGCCTTCCACCTGAACATTGCTAGCCATGGCTTTTAGGGAAAGGCGAGGGGCCCCTACTAGTTTGCTACAAGCAAAGCTGCGGCAAGATAGAAGAATATGGCTAAATCTTGCACCTGTTTTTTTGGCGAGCTGCAACTGCTTTCGCACTYAGCTGTTTAACACCTGTTGCTGCAGCTGAATTCAGGGTGCTTTCTGTGGGTGATGGCGACACGATTCGTGTGAGCAGCTCCAGCGGTGCAAATAAGACCACTGCGGGTTTGGAGGCATTCAGCGGGATCACTGACTACACAATTACCAGCAAATTCGGTGATCTGAAAAAACCTGGGCTTACAGCTGCAGCAGTGATCCGGTGACTGCCACTGGAAAGCTTTTTAGAGGGTTTGATGATCTATTTGAGAATCAGAGCGGCATTTGTGGAGTGTGCGCTCGCAACGCCGCCCGACACGATCAAGCAACAAGGTTGCGCTTTTCATTCCGGCGGCTTCAAAAAGGGTGAGGCTGCTCACCGTTTTGGCGGCATCGAGCTCGCCGCCCATCAAGAGCTCCAGGGACTGGGCAGGTTGGTTGAGCTGTTCGTCGATCACGCTTATAACTGCTTGCAGTCGCTGACCCAGCAACGGGTCCGCTAAGTAGTCGCGAGCTTCTTCTAAGTCTGCTAAGCCGTAGCGCTTGGCCATTTCTGAATGACCAAGTCCCGCCAACTGCGGCAGCACGAACCAGATCCAGTGACCAGTCTTTCTGCCTATTGCCAGCTCGGCGAGGGCACTGTTGTAGGTGCTTGGCGACCCATTATTCTGAGCTTGAAAGAAGCGGTGAAGATCCTTTTGCGTCATGACCTAAATGCTTTGCCAATTGGTGAACAGGTTATTTCGCAAAACGCGTATCACAGGAATCCCCCCAGTGTCAGCAAAGTTGTCGCCCACGTTTATTTAATCCTTGGAGGCTTAAAGCAGCAATTTAACGGCCGCCTACAGCACGGCTGTTCGGGCTGGTGCTTCTGACGCGGGCGGCAGGGGTAGCTTTTGATGGCGCAATTGCGGCAAAGATTTAACTCATCATTGAGTCAACTGATCGCTACGGGCGCACAGTGGCTGAGGTCCTCAGGGGCAACACCAACATCAACCAAGCMYTGGTGGCAGCAGGTGCTGCYTTTGTTTATTGGCAATTCATYGAAGGYTGTGACCGTGAAACCTATTCACGCCTTGAAAATGAAGCACGYTTAAAAAGYCTYGGCRTRTGGSMWSTGCCTGGCGGYATYCAACGGCCCTGGGATTACAGAMGGGGTAGGAAAGCTGACCAAAGCAGCGGCAGTAGATATAGSTGCAAGCAAATTGGTTCYTGGGCTAAAGCGCAGGRACTACTCAAGCAAGGCCACACCTACCTAGATGGCAACGGTGATGGGGAAGCTTGTGAGGGGTTGAGGTAAGTCACAAAAGCTATTTCAAGTACGTACTTGACTGATTGATGTTCCCTAATTAAAAGCTTGGCCTGAAATTTAAATTTGTTATGCTGCAACAGAGAAATTGCTTAATCGTGATAACTATTAAAAAATTAACTCTTATTTGTTAACAGTCAAAACTGGCAAATCACAAATACTGGAGCACATGATTGTGTTATGAAAAATAAGTTGATATGGAGTGGACTAATGAACCATTAGAAGCACTCGGAGCAAGTTTCCAAGTAACCTTGCAAGGGGAGCTCAAAACGCTAGAAAAGTTTTTTAACTTTCCTAGCTGTTACCGAGATAATGCCAAGCCGTGATTGACTGCTCTCTCCAATAGCTTTTCCAAGCGCTTGTAGTCCTTATCATTTTCAAGCGGTCTAGAAGGGAATTGGGTAGCTCGCGAGAGCAACTGCCAATCGCCAGGAGTGACAAGGTTGTTCTGCGAGCTGTATTCAAGAACGGCTGCCCAAAACGCACCACCCTTCTCAAGAAGCAAGATCTGTAGATCAACTGCAGTATCAACTACAGCAGTTTTACGGGAAATGCGCTCAAGCTCTAGATCCTTAGACTTTGTTCTTAGATATGGCGTCGCTCTACTGTCAAAATTGTATTCACTTGAGACCAATAGCTCCCAACACTTTTCGGTCTTGGCATATTCGGTGATGTTTGAAGGGGAGCCGCTAGGAGGATGAATTAAGTGGCTATGGCAATATTCGGCAAGATCGACGATAAGGACTCCAAGACCATCAGGTACTTGCTGGTTTGCCCAGATCTGGGAATAATCGATTAGCTTTCCAGCAGCCTTGACACGAGTCGAGAAGAGTGCCAACGCATAACAAACTACATTGGCCCGATAACCGCCTTTGTACCAAGGTTGCTGCGAAACCTCCTTCTCCAGAAATCTAAAGAGTATGACTTGAGAGATTGACTCCTTGAAGAATTTTTCATTGACAAAGCTAGGGCCAGACTCACCGTTATCCCACTTTTGGTTTACCTCGTCTGCAAAGAAACGAAAGCTGGCCTGAGCTCCTTTACTAACTATATGTGGAAAACCACGGAATATATTAAGAACCTTGGCGAGATCCGTTTTTGTTGTCAGCTGGTCACGGGGATTTAACGATTCAAACTTCTTGCGCTCACTTGTAGACACACAAGACTGCTTAGCATTGGGATACTGGCCACGTGCACGCTCATAGAACCAATGTGTTTGGATCGTACTGTTCACCTTTGGCGGAGCCACAAGGCGCCTGGATAATTTCTCAAAAGATATATGAAAAGGATGATTAGAAAAGAAATCGGCCTCAGTAACTCTATTCTGACTATTGGCATACCTAGAAATTAGACGGACAACTTCGGCGGACCGATCCTTCGCTACAATAGTAAGCTTCATTTGAACAAAGACTTTATCTAGGGATACGCCTCGAACGTGAGCATCAAAGATTGATGCTGTCGTCTGTCCACCATTGACAATCTGGAAATCCGAGATCCGATCTAATGATATACCCATTTTCGTTGGGCTTGTCTCGATAGATTCTCCAGTCGCAGTAATGCCATTATTATAGGCAAAGAATCTCGCCGGCTCGTTCTCCAATGAACGTCGTATTCCCTTATTGACAGCTCCCTTAGCTTGGAGAAAGACTCTCACATTCTTTTCAAGCAGCTGAGTTCCATACTCTCCATATATCAATGCAAGCAGACGTGCAGGCATAACACAAAGATATGAGCAGAACTCCGAATCGCTTTGATGAGCAGGCAATACAGAGACTGATCCACCGTAGTCAGAAATCTGAATATTGACGGGTTCTTTCTCTTTGCCCGAAACAACGAAAGAATGAAGCCTAGCAAGATCCCAGCAGGTAAATTGTGCCAAAATCCCGTTAATAGGAATTGGCTCAAAGGAGCTTTTTCTAAGGTTTACAACCTTTGTTGTGACATAAATCATACGCACTTTTCGTATTGAAGCCCAGCGCTGCCTGATAAGGTCTGCAAGGCCATACTCCGAGCTAGATTCGTCTAATTGCTCAATGAAGCGACTACTTAGAGCGCTAGAGACAAAGTTTGAGGCTCGTTTACAGACCGTCTCGATGTCAGCCTTGTTGGCGGTTACGAGTTCAGTGTCTGAATTATAGTCACATATAATGAGGGATAAGACGCCATCGGCATCAATTGGATCACCTCCGTATCCATCTAGTCTTATGCCATGCTTAACAAAATAACAGCGATCAGCAGTCTCTAAATCACCGGAATCTACAATGATATCTGTAATAACATCAAAGAAGGCATCTTCTGTTAGGAGTGACTCGCTTTGAGCAACGGCTGTGACCTCATTAAGTAAGTCAGCCTTGAAATCATCATAGGTTACAGTCATTACTTACGTCAGGGAGGTAAGGGCAGAAGAGACTGAGGAGGAAAAATCACCAAGCAATTGAGGATTTAAATCATATTCGACATGGATTATCGCGGGTAAAACACTAGACCGAACAATAGACGGAAACCCGTCCCTTACTTCGTAGCATGACAAGGACTGAATAGACCATTTAGAGTTCTCGTAGTCGTGGGCCCAAACAAAACCGGCTTCGTCAAGCAACGATTGAAATAGACCACTAACGGACGGAGCCGATTCGGCTACAAGAACAGAAAGTTGTTCGGCAATTGAAGTGATAGAGAATCCCGCGTTTTGATCATTTGAAAGTGCATAACAAACTAAGTAGAGACCCTTATGGAGTGGTCGCTCAAGTTGGTGCTCAGATGATACTCTTATTCTCGGAACACCAGTAGTTCGAAATGATTTAACCTCAATGTCAATCGAAGCTGAAACAAAGTCGTGGTATGAGCCATAAGGCCCTTGCCACATCTCTAAAGAACGAGAGATCCCAAAAGAAGGGACTAGATAATCTAGTAAAAAGGAAAGCTCTGAGAAGAGTCCCTGCTGTTCTTGAAGTGACAGCAGTGGGTTTCCTTTTTTATAGAGCAGGGACTGCCATCGCCAACACCTATTAACGAGATTAGCAAGACCCTCTTCTTTGGTTGCCTTATGCCGAGTAGAATCAATAAGATCGTAGCAAAAGTCAAGGAATATATCTACAAATGACGAATCAAGTAGCGATATGGCCAAATAGCATGGACTTGACGGAGTAATATAGATGTCTATGCATTGCAAGCGAGGTAATTCCAGCGAGACATCTATTGTCTCGCCTGTGTTAATAAGGTACAAGAGCGTATAGTAGCGCTTGTTTTGAAGGGCCCACATGAATCTATGGGGAGTACAAGGGTCCTCTGAGACAGGAATCGCATCGCGACCAGTGGGAATATCACTCCATGGGAATGTACTCATAAGTCAAGCTCTCCATCAGCTTCGTCAAGCTCAGAACTAAGGTCGAGCATTCTAATCCAAGAAGAATTTACTCGATACTCCACAGCACTTTGAGGAGTTTGAGTAGGCGGAAAACTGATTGACCAAGCTGTAATAAGTGATTCAACACTTGGTGCCTCACCACCCAAGTTATCTGTATCAGAAATGTCTAGAAAATGTACAAGCAATAGAGGCTTTCTACTTTGAATTCTAAAAACAGAGTCAGGGATATTTTTAATTGTCTTGCTGGGATTCTCATTTAACCACTGGCTCTCAATGTTGCGTACTGTATCCTCGCTTAGACCAATACGCTCAACACCTCGACCGGCCACTTTGCCTCTGCTGCTTAAGCTAAGATAGCTGCCGCTCTTGTCTTCTTTATACTGTTTGAATGTGGCGGTTCTTCTTTGGAGGTTAACTAGTAACCCTTCGCCAATAGTCTTGGAGCTCTTATTTGCCATAGGGGATGGCACAAAGATATCCCAGTACCTAAGTTCATTGTCCTGCCTGTTATGAATATGCTTCACAAGAGGGCGTGGGTCTCGAGTAAGTAAGGAGAGTGAATTAAAACTGCCAATGAACGATATCACATGTGATGCTGGGATGTTCTCAAACAGATATCCATAAATTCCGTGGTGGCTAGAGGCGCTACAGCTCTTCGTGCCATTTATCGTGAGGCAGTAATTGATAAGAAGTTCTGCGGAATTCTGATTCGAGGCTATGACACTATTGTCAGCTTCAATATCGATAGTCTCCACAAATCTATCTGCCAAGAGAATCTCAGCCTTGATTTCCTGACTAGAGCCCATCTTGTTTTTTGCTGTAACGAGTAGCGTATCAGGATGGCTCCTAACTCGTAATCCAAAATCAAGAGGACTCAGGCGTGAACGCTGTAATGACGCCAAGTCATTCCTAAGCTCAGTATCGGCAAGGGTAATATGGGAATACCATTCCATAGCCTCTCTAGTCATCCAAATCCTGCAGATATCTTCATATCTAGGACGGTACCCGAACCAACGCCCCATTTGAAGTAGCGTATCGTACATTGCAGTTGAGCGGAGGAAGTACGTAATTGTTAGTCCCTCTAGAGTTAAACCGCGTGAAAGGGAGAATCCACCAATAACGATCAATGACCGTTTAGTCCTCTCCTCATAGTTTAAGGAGTCTATCGACGTCTTGCTGCTGTTAACAATGATAACATTTACTCTTTTGTAGCTCTCAACAAGGGAGTTGAGTATTGCAGAAAAAGAATACTCAATATCCGGAAAGTAATTGTAATAGCAGTCCTCTAGGCGCCTGATCACAGGGTTGGAACGAGACGTGTGGTCTAATGGACCAAATGTCCTTATGCCTGTTTTTATATCTTCAACGACTTCAGAGACTAAAAATTTTAGTTTCGAATGTATATCCCTTAAATGAGAAACATTGATTAACATGCTGCTATTATGAGCAGCAAGAATCCCGCGCTGTTCTTTGATCGCATCAGATATGAAGAAGCAGTATATAGCGTCAATTAAGCTGGGCGGAAGTACTGGGTCAAGATCTTTCTTGTGTTTTAATGGAATGCAATCATGATAGTCACTTACTTCAACGAGTATCTGCCGACAAGAATCCGACTCTCCTAGAAATATCGACTGAGCGCCTATGTAGCTACTTGGAGGCTCTAGGCCAACGAGAAAATGCCTTGGGAACAGATCTTGACGATCCATTTGATCTTTTGAATCTGGGTCTATAAAGATATTTGCAAAAGGAGTTGCCGTATACCCAATATACGTGCTGCTAGTAAAACAATCAAGAATAAGCCTAATCTTTTCGTTGATCTTGCTGACATCATCTTTGCTATACTTTGTATTAACGGAAGCATTATCGGCTTCGTCATCGATCATGAGTAGCGGTAAATCAATTTTGCTAGACATGTCTAGACAGCTTGAGGAGCTTAACCACTGAAGCAAGTTACCTAGTATCCTGTCATTCTTTTTTACAACAAAGACGACAGGTCTATCTAGAGTTGAACTAAGAACAATTGCAGATCGATTCGCGCTTGCTGCGCTAAAATCAAACTTCTCTTGAGTGAATGAATAAGGTGTCGTGATTTCACTGCCTCTTGTTTCGCCCACACCTGTTATCACTATCCCGTCGGTTGTCAATGAGCTTGTATCTTGTCCAATAAATCCTTCATTGATTCTTTTCTGGGTTTGACTTCTAAGGTCCTCTTGAATTCCAGCGATTACAATAATTACTTTATAGCCATAATCTGCAGCCTTGGTCAGAACACCAATATAGTTCGATGTCTTTCCACTCTGAACTGATCCAACAACCATCCCTTTGCGTGAGGAGTTTTCACTTGAGTTTGGATCAGCACATTTTGAAAGAATTTGATCGGTTTGCTGATCAATTGTAAATAATACTAGAGAGCTAAAGCCATCCTTTTGAGCAAGATAATGTCTATAGTCATTCCAGTAGTTAAGTTGCTTTTCATTCTTTAGCTGTGGCAACCACTCCTTGAAGCTACTTGTTCTGTCTTCTATTAATGAGCCAATCTGCATCCTCACACCTTCAGCACGCTTGATCCGAAGCGCAATTCTTTCTTTATCCTCAGGGGAGAAATCTTTTTTGGCAAGGTGTGGGAAGGACGAGAAGTCCTCAACATACATGTCTATCTCGGCTTCAGTAGCTACTTTCTCCTCATCTCGAATAAAACCAAGGATCAATTGCGTCAGCTGGTTTGCATCCTGATTGGTAGCCATTGTTCTAAATTAAGTCTTTTATTTCCTTCCACCTTAGCCTAAAGATCTCAGCATTCCTTAAGATAGTACTTATGCTCTCCTCCGAACGGCCCATCGTCAGCAGATATCGCTTCATGTCAACAGCAAGTGAAATTAGGCTTTTAAGTTCCAGCTCCGGCTGAGCTACTGAGGCACTATCGTCGCAAAGATCACGATATATTGCTCTTGTGGGAAGAGTGTTAACAATGATATTTATTAGTTCTGCCACTTTTCTTTTCTCGTTTTCCTCAAGTCCGTCAGTTAGAGAGCGGAGAAGATGATGATCATGGTCTACTATGTATTCAACTGCTCCGGCCTTAACTACGCGCTTCCATATGGAAACTATGTCTGCATTTGAAAGTGACCGCGATCGAAATAGTTGTGCTTGCCTTGAGGATGTTGTCAGGTTGTGTATAAGGCTTTTTAGCCTTGTCCTAATCGATGGAGGAGGGGTTGCGCTGCTCTTCTTGATGTCTATCTGCCAATCGAAGTCTGATTCATGTGTTATGTCGATACTTGCTCGGCACAGTTTGCTGCTCTCCTTCTTCGCCGCAAGACCAAACCACGAGCTTGGAACAATGAGCCTATTATTCCTGTAGAGATAAAAGCCTTGGCTTTCTAGATAACCGTTGGGTCCACTGTTAAGTTCCCACTCTTGACTGGTACATTTTGTGCCATGAGGGAGCGTGTATGATTGTATATAACAACTTCTACCTCTGTCGGTTATCTCTTCCTTTGGTCGCGCTACTGATTTTGCTGGGTAGAAAGGGTTTATCGCATCGCAGGCTACGTTATTTATTGTAAATCCCACTTTTCTGATGGCTTGACCCTCGATGAAACGATGATACGTTCTTCCTATGTGAGCTTCTAATTCTACAACCATACGCGCTAGTTGTTTTTGCCCTTCCTTCGGGTCCATCTCACTAAAGCCATCAATGTCCGTCCATTCGATAATAGTTCCTGATGTGGATTCGTTTTCAGGTTTTGCGAGTTGTTCAAGAAGAAGATTCCAGCTATTGCTTTTCTCTACTTCATTCAGGTCCCATTCTGCTCTGTAGCAGCTAGGCTCGTTCTGCCACGTTGTTACCGATAACTTTGAGCTTTGAGAAAATGAGGCTGTTTTAAGGCCAAGACCAAATCTGCCCAAGTCGCCTTCAGATCTTTGCTCGGCAGGTGATCGTGTTCCAGGACGCATAGCCTCAATAAGCTCATGTCGGCTCATCCCTTTGCCATTATCCTTAATTGAAACTATTGGCCTTGTCTCAATCCAAGCAATTAATATCTCAATTGATGTCGCTAATGCAGTTATAGAATTGTCGATGATATCGCAGATTGCATCGCTAAAGGAGTAACCAATTGAGCGGAGGCTTCGTGCAAGGGACGAAGCAYTCGGACTTACATTTAGCGTCTCTAAATGGTTCACTTATGGCCTTTCCCTTTGCATAAGTTGCTTGCATTGAGTGGGCACATGTAGGAGCTGGCTCCAGGCTTTCCATCGCATTGGGGTACTTGATGGCACCATCCATCTGCAACAGCGACGGCAGCTCTATATATTTTGCCATCTTCATCGCCTCCTAGCATCAGACCAAGATTTAACTCGCGAAGCTGTCGTGATTTTTCACACTCAAGCTCTTGAAGATTGCTCACTCGGGCCACCAGTCGACCAAGAGCCGTGTTGCAGCTGCGATCAGCTGTGATCCCCACCATGGCTAGACACTGCCTGATGCGATCGCGACCCACGCCGGCTAGGGAGTCATTGCGGACCCATTGGCTCCAAGGCAGTTCATCCTTAAGCTGAATCGCAACACCCTCCAAAAGGTTCTCGAGGCCCTCGAAGCTGAAGCTGCGCAAAGTACGGCGCCGGTTCAGATCATTGAGAAACACCTCATGATCAGGCCAGCACGTTATCAGTTGAGGCCAGAACGTCTGCTGGCGCTGAAGAGGCAATCTGCTGACGAGGAACTCGCCAAGAAATGCCCGCCAAGCCTTGAGGGAATCGGATATGTCGTCCCCGTTCTCCCTCTGGCGCGCCCACGGCAACAGGGAGTCACCACCTTCTTCTCGATACCAGCGCAGCAGCTCTTCTCTTACAGCTTTGGGATCCGACCATTCCTCGTGTGGCTCCCCGTCGAGCAAGGCCTCAAGGAGAGCCCCCCCAAGCGCTGCACCGACGAGCGGAGCCACGGCTTCTCCGACTTGGTGGAATCTATTGGAGGGAGTGCCATGAAACAGAAAACCATCGGGGAATGACTGCACTCGGGCAGCTTCCCTGATGGAGAGAGTGCGGTTTTGCTTTGGGTGGATGTACCAGTATCCATCCTTGGACATGTGTGCCGTGACAGTGAGGCACGGCTCGTTTGGCTTGAGGATGTTGTATTTGTTCCTAAAGCTGTGTTCTCTGGTATCGGTATTTATGGATGTGGGCGGCGATTTTCTAGTGACGGAATAGCGACGCTGCTCATCATCAAGTTCGTGATAGCGCAGACCCGTCTCGCGCATCAGCTGGAACGTCTCGAGATCATCGCCACGTACCTTGCGAGTGATGTGGTCTGGTATTTCAACTTCAGTTAAAGGAAGCCAGTTGCGCATCAGCTCTTGGTATTGCGTCTGCGGACCTGCATAATCCCCCTGCTCCGCCCATTGCTCCCACCAGTCCCCTATCAACGGAGGCAGATCGGATATGGCATCTTCAAGTGGAACCGCCTGCTCAACAGACGAGCAGACGGGATTAGGCCACTGCAGGGGGGCTGAATAACCGATACGTGTGCCGGCGATGAACAGGCGGGAGCGTAACTGGGGTACCCCGTATTCCCAAGCATGAATAATCCGAGCGTGCACGCGATAGCCAGCTTTCTCAGCTCTGCTAACAATTCCGCGGAACACCTCCTGATCACCCGTCTGGGCAATGTCTGGCACGTTCTCCATGAGAAAGGTACGCGGCATCACCTCTTCGACCACAGTTAGGAAGGATTCCCAGAGTTCGCGACGGCCTTCATTTAGCTGACGGTGCTGATCGACAAAGCCAGCATCATGTTTGCGCCAGCGGATATTGCGTGAGAACGGCTGGCAGGGAGGGCCACCGGCGACAAGCGCGATGTCACCACAACCATTTAGCATCCGGCTGATATTTTTAAGCACCTCAGGGCTGCTTAGATCGCATTGGTGAGAGCACCCAGCGAAGTGGTGCCTGTGGGTAGCGATCGAATCCGGCCTGATGTCGCAGGCAAGCACCACTTCGAAGCCGGCACTATGCAGACCCAAACTCAGGCCCCCCGCGCCGGAGAAGAGATCAACCGCCAAAGGTTTGGAAGGATCGAGAGATCTGGCATGTTGTTGCAGCTCTTCCAACGTGCAACTCTTGGGATGGGGGTCCAGCCTCTGGTTAGGCCCCTTAAGCGCTTTGAGGCGATGCGGGTCATTCGCTAAGAGACTGCGGGCCATCAGCCAGCGGCCTCCAGAAGCCCCTCGCGAACCAGAACAGTTATCTCATCCTCTCCGAGGAGATCAAGGCATAGCGATCCACCCAGTGCATTTAGTTGCCTGACCCCTGCCCGGACCTTTAGGTCAGGAAGACCGGCGAGCTCACGAGTGAGAACACGATTAACGGGTGGTAGTAAACCGTATTCACGGTCACTGACACCGAGATGAAGTTCCTGGCTGCTAAACAGGCGACGAACAAGGGCATAATCCTCGCCCTGAGCTCCGATTAGGCGTTCGGCGGCAAAAAACAATCGAGCAAAAGTATTTCTTCCTTGACCGTTGATTGAGGGCGTACCCAGAAATCGCCCGGCTGGGACGGGCCGATGACCCACCCCCTTGAGAAAGCCCTCTTCCGGATCTGCGGGGTAAAGACCGCGCCATCGGAGCCAGACCAGCTCCGGATACTTAACGACGCAGAACCAGTGCCATACACGCATATCGGTTGTGATGTGTTGAGGGAGATGCCTAAGGCTGCGGTGTAGCGGCTCTACCAAGTCGGCATCAATGGTTGAATCCCCCGCACCACGACTGTTGAGAATTAGGATTAGCTCATCGACTCCAGAAAGGTCAACGTCGTGGTCAATCTGTTCGACGTCGACATTTTCTGTGTGGCGTAATGCTTCGATCAGGCCTTGTTCATTTAACGGAGTGCGTAGTCTGAAGAGATTCGTTGTCATGCCGCCTTGACCTCCGCACTGGGGGGAAGTGAATCGACCTCATCCTCCGGCTTAGTCTGCTGCGCATTCGCCATTGCTTCTGCTAGCTGGACCAGCTTGGTTTCTTCTTGAATGAGCAAAGGCATCTTCATTAAAAGTCTGCTGAAGCCGCCCGGAGATCTCAGTTCAGCCGCCACCAGCGGAAGTGCTGCATGGACGGGAACGTCGGCCTCAGCTAAACCTGCTGCAAACAGGCCCAGCAAGCGGATCTGCCAACCGCTGAGTAAATCGATCGCCTCAGAAGTGTTCAGGGCAACGTTTTCTTCAAGTGTTCGCTGCAGATGGTGCAAGACATCTGCGACCAGCAATGGCCAGACACTCGAGCAGACGGTGATAAAGAGTGCATCACGTTGGAGAGCGCCGCCAGAACGGCGGCGTGAGCGACTCATCATCAGGCGGCGCAGTGGTGCGGCGACATCAGCGTTGAGTTCGACAGTAGGGGGTTCACCTGGCTGCAACCTCCAGAGCTGGTGGCTGCAGCTGGAGGGGAAGCTCTCCCACCGCAACTGGAAGATGGCCTCTTCTGTTGTGGTGCGTGATGAGAATCTGACCACATGGATCTCGCTGCGCCCGATGATTTGACCTTTGCGCTTGGCCAGCCCTGCCTGGGGTTTCAAGGCAGCGCCAGTACGGACTAGCAGAGCCTCTGCCCTGATCTCCTCACCGTCGAGGAGCGCGTTGTAATTGATCTCAGCGAACCACAGGTTGTTGCCATCCGCTTCTAACGGAACGATCAGCCGTCTCCCAGTGGAACGACTGATTAATCGGCAGAAGAAGCCTGCAGGGGGTGAGACCTGCTCATCAGAGGGGAGGCTGTCCTGCCAACCCCACGGAGGGGTAAGCAGGATCTCGAGCTTGACCTCACTGAGATCACCGTGGAAGCGGAAGGTGACTGCATTGCTGACTTCCTGAATCACCTCCTCAGCAATACTCTCCGGAGCAGTGACGCGGAAGGCCCCATCAAGATCGACCGTCTTCCAGGGAAGAAATTCCATCAATCAGCCCGCCTGCCTGAAACCTGAAATGCTTGGATCTACACCAGCTGGCGGAGTGACGAGACAGCGGAACGGCAGTGAGGTAAAACTGCCGTCCACTGAAAAGACTAGACGCCGTGAATCAGAATCATCCACCAACAGATTTTTGTCAGAGCCAAGCAGCTCCATAGCGCTTATCCGCCAAGCCTCTCCCATTCCTGAATCGGCGATGCTTCGGAAGCTCAGACCAGCCACCGCAGATCCGGTTCCGTGCCCTTGCCCGTGGGGAATCAGTTCGCCTTGCAGGGACCACGCCCCCCGGCTCTCGTCGAACCAAGAGCTGTCACGGTCTAGATGAATTTCTAGACGCGGCTTATTGCTACGTTCAGCAGCAGGGCTAGAGACCTTGCCTTTTCCAAAATTGAGCATCTGCATCAAGAGTTCCGGGCCGTGATTAGGCGCCTCTTCCTCGGCAATCAGCAATTTCTGAATAACGAGTTGGCGAAGTTCCGAACGAAGGCTGCGAAGACGTCCTGCTGAACCGCGCCAGTCATAACTCTCCCTCAGGCGTCTAGTCGTGGGCAGCCAGTCGTCATGAGTGACTGGTTCCGCCGCCCTGAAGTACTCCTCGACATCGCCTGGCAGAAGCCCCTGCTTTTCAGTCGCTTCCGATGTTGGTACGGAATAGAGGGCTGCCCCGACAAGAGCGACCGCGCAGTAGGAACCGCCATCAGTCAGCCGGTTGCCGTCGACGTAATCGATGACCATGCCCGAGCCTCTGATTAGAGCAATAGTGGAACGACAAGGTAAACAGGCTTCTGCCGGTGACACTCGGGTCGCCGCTAGGCGGATGGCAGTTTCTCCGGAATCATGAAGCAGCTCTTGGCGTTCCGCAGGTCGGATGCGGGGGGGTATTGGGAAACCAGTCAGATCCATTGCTGCGCTATCACCGGGGGCGAGTGCCGCTTTGGTGGATGGACTGGTGCGCGCGGCTGAAAGGAATGGTGCCCAAAGTCCATCGATCTCAGCACGGCAAACGTAGGAGGCAGAACTGTTGCCGGAACGGAAGACCCTGGCTTGTACCTCCAAACGCCCCCAGTCGATAGATGGCCAGAACCACTTGGAGGCGGCTTGAGTAAGGTCGCGACATAGCTCCTCGGGATCTCTGATCCCAAGATCGGAAGCATCCTCACGGTCTGGCTCATGGAAACCAGGGATCAAAAGTGTGGTGCCGGCCGCTTCAATGCCTGCCCTGTCAAGAAAGAGCGCAGATGCCTCCTCAGGGTTTTGCCATGAGGACTCCGCAACTGGAATGCCATCACGTTCGCCAAGTTTTCCTAGGTAGGCACCATCCAGCCAGGCACAATCATCAGTTTCGCGGGCTGGGATCTCACTGCGACCGAAGACTCTTAGCCCCTTTGCTTCCATCCCCAAGACACGGGACGAGAACAGAACAGTAAGAACACGGGAGTGCATCCAGCTCACGGCTTTACCAAGGCCAAAGCTGCCACCGCGACCCGTTTCATCTCCGGTCGAAAAGTTCTGAACGCAGAGCCTCCTAAAGTTGCCCTGCTCATCCCAGTCATCACCTGTAAGTCCTTCGGTGCTGCTGTCACTGACACGAAGACAAACGAGCGTGGGAGCTTCCATTACCTCGAGCCCCGCCTTGAGGGTGAGGGCTGCTCCGCCCGCTCCCTTAACTGCTTCGATGTGCCCCCTGAGTCCATTCCAATCGAAAGCACGGAGCATGCGCTCCCGCTCTTCGCCTTTGATCAAAAGCAGATCGAAGAAAACTTGTGCTCTTTCGCGGCCATGGCGCCTGTCGCAGCTGTTTTGGCAAACCTCTCTTACTAGCGTCTCCAGCATTGGGCGCTTCCTTTGTGATGCCCCTCCCTCAAAGAGCTCAGCCGCCGCACTACCTCCGCTGGCTCGCCCTTGGCCCAGCGAAGGAGTTGATACCCACTTCAGTGGTGTCAGCATGTCACTTGAATTAGGTAGTAACACTAGATGCAGTAGCTCCCATAGGCCGAGCTAGGGTGACAGTCCTATTAATGGGATCGAAGGATATGTTCATAGCATTGATTAAGAGCATGTGAGAGGCTAGTTAGTAAAACCATCCTTCATCACAGGCCCATTGATAGAGAATTTCTTCTAGCTCCTCCAAGGTGCCAATGTGCAGCAGGTTAGCGATCTCAAGACGAAAAGTCCCATCTGAAGCCCGGATAATATGCATTACTTCTGAGCTGTCACAGGTGAAAGAAGTAACATCTTGATTGTTCCAATAACTGAAGACCTTTTCGCCTAGCCACTCCGGATCAGCCCATGTCAGCCGCAGGGTCGCTCGAAAATCGGCAAACGTTACGGCCACAGCACTAATGCAGAACTTTTGTACTATAACTCTTCGCGTGACGAGTCGCAACCCCTAGTGCTGAGAGAGTTGGCGCCTCTCTATTTGAATTGCACAAGACCTCAATACAGCAGTATAGTGACTTTTAAAGTTGCACTGTTCATGTTAAAGAACTTATCAAGCTGATCTTCGAAAGAGTAAGAAGCCCATCCCACAATTACTGATCCATCCCCTTAAATTCCTTCAGCAAAGCCCGATTCAGCTTGTTATTACAGTTAATCAGCAACTGCGGGTAGATACTGCCGTCTTTATAAGGTGCRTAAGCAGCAGCGCAAGCAGCCTTGGCTGCCTCTTGCCATTGCTGATAAATCGMCGGGGGCAGTTTGCTATTTAACTKTTTWGTTGACTGCTCTAATTGCAACCCAGCGCAATAGCGCATCTCCACAGTGGTTTCACCAGGGCAGTTGAGTTTGGTTGGTTGGGCCCTAGCAGCAGTAGATGGCAGCAGCAACAGGCCTAGTAGCAATAGCGTTTTCATAGATCCTTTAGCCCCTTGAGCAGCGTACGGCTAGTTGCTGGTGGGGTAG
>NZ_PXVC01000042.1 GCF_003011125.1 Synechococcus lacustris str. Tous
ACCTAGATCCAGCTGTAAACCAAAATCTCCCATCGCCTTATTTAAAAAGCCTGCATGGCGGGCTTCATCCCTTGCCATGTGGGCAAAGCATTCAGCCAGCAAAGGATTGCGATTTTTAATCCTTCGGCTCAATTCTTTGTAGAGCAAAAAGCCAGAAAATTCTGAGGTGCAGCTCTGCTCCAAGAATTCAACAAACACCTTGCGGGTATTTGGATCAAGCTTTTCCGCTGCCCCTTCAAAAGACTGATCGCGAACAAAATGATGGCGGTTGTAATCCTTGCGAAACTCCTCGCAGATCGCCTCTAGCTCTGCCCCATTGGGCTGCAGATCCATGGCGGCCATCGCCTCAAAATCCGTGGTGTAGAACCTGGGCGTGAGGATTGTTTCCCTAGCTGGCTCTTTTGCAGCGGGCTGGGGAGATTCAGCTAGGGCAGCGCTAGGTGGAACCATCCGATTAAAACCTTCTTGTTTTTAATAGTAGGAGGGGAGAGAGCTCAGTTGGGCCCGAGCCATTTCTGW
The DNA here is from genome assembly GCF_003011125.1 of Synechococcus lacustris str. Tous. GTDB lineage: Bacteria > Cyanobacteriota > Cyanobacteriia > PCC-6307 > Cyanobiaceae > Synechococcus_D > Synechococcus_D lacustris. The sequence goes on from NZ_PXVC01000042.1 coordinate 520, forward strand.
CCGTTTARCCTTTGCACCGTGCGGCTCACCAGCAGGGCCAGGGTGGTTTTCTTTTCATCGATCAAAAAAGACTCCAGCAAACTGGGATCAGCGCCAGCTTCGGCAAGGGCAATGGTTTTAGCGGCTTGAATGTTGTTGCTCAAAAAACAAAGCCAAAACCTCCTTCCGCCAGGCAATTCACCCGCAACCTGCCAACACATTTCACCCACCACAGGCATGGGGGCCTGCTCRAGGCGCAATTCAATGGCGGGCCCGCCATAGGCCTGAATCTCCTTAGCCAAAGCGGGCAGGAATAGCTCCGGGATAAAGCTTYCGAAGGCCTGATCCTCAGGTTTGGGAGCAGGTTTGGGAGCAGGTGCTGCTTTTTTGGCCGCTGAATCAGTCACCTGTGGGGCCTGATGGGTTTTTCCAAGTTAGGGCAGCGCTCAGCTTTACCAGTCGGCATCGCTGGCTTGATCCCAATCGGGCTGCTGTTCAGCCTTTGAATTAACAACCCGAAACGGCACAGAAACCGTTGGTGCTGGCTCCTGGGGATCCCGCTCAGGCCACTGCTGGCTAGGGGCTGCCTTAGGCGCTGGTGCTTGCCAAGTTTCAGCTTTTGGCTTGGGCTTGCGTTTAGCAGGCAARCCMGCAGTGGCACTCAGCGCTGCACTTAARGCAGCRCCACCACCGGCACCGAGCATCACCCAGCTGCCAAGCGATAGGGGCGGGGAAGACCAAAGCAAAAACTTCAAACGGCTGGGCGTTGTGAGATTTAGTAATCCCACCACCAGGGCTAGCCCCAGGGGCATTAGCAACGGCAGCACCAGCAGTTCTTTCATGGCTGTTGRATTGGTCCCTGCCAGCGGCGCAATTCGCCCAAGCTGTACCCAAAGAGATCAAGGGTGCGCAGCACGAGAAAATCCACCATGTCGCTAAGGCTTTCRGGCTGGTGATACCAAGCTGGAATCGGTGGTGCAATGCGGGCGCCCGCTTCCGCCAGGCTGGTGAGATTGCGCAAATGGATCAGATTCCATGGCATTTCCCKGGGGCAGATCACCAGCGGTCGCGCCTCCTTGAGATGCACATCAGCGCAGCGTTCAATTARGTCGGTGGCGATACCAGCTGCCACCCTGCCAACGGTGCCCATGGTGGCCGGCAGGATCAACATGCCGCGGCTGCGGTAGCTGCCACTGGCCATCGGTGCTGCTTGGTCGTTCCAGCGATAACAGCGCAGTTCACCCTTGYTTGTGCCGCAATGCTGGCGCAAYACCTGCTCCTGTTCCTTYGGTGCCACGGGCAACACCARGCCCATCTCGGCCCGCCAAACCTCAAAGGCACCCCTGCTTAAAACCAAATCAACGCAGTTATCGCCCTCAAGCAACAATTGCAAAGCCCTGAGGGCGAGCACTTGCGCTGAAGCACCGCACACAGCAAGYAGCAGSGGCGCTTCTGGAAAGGCAACCTCAGGATTCCTCATCCTCTCCATCATCATCGGAAAGCTGGGCATCCGGCTCAATTTCCGGCTGTAAAACAGCTAGATCAATTTGATGGCGCAACACATCCACCTTCAGCACCTCCACCTCCACGGGATCACCCAGCTTGTAGGTGCGGCGGTTTTTACGGCCAACTAAACGATGTTGACGGGAGCGGTATTCATACCAATCGTCTTTTAAGGAACTCACATGCACCAATCCCTCCACCTGGGTTGGAGGTAGTTCAACAAAGAAGCCGTAGCTCTGAATGCCACTGATCACACCAGGCAAGGTTTGACCCAGCAATGATTCCGCCTGCCTTGCCCTAAATAAAGCCAAGCCATCAGCCTCCACCTCATCGGCAAAACGGCTGCGGCCATTCAAACGATTCACCAAACCATTGGCGATCGTTTCYTGGAAAGGAGCCAACTGGCTGGCGGTTAGCAGGGCCCATTCGATCTGGCCATGGCAACTATCAGCGCTTAGATCCAGGCGRCTTTTATGGCGAACACTGGGGCGATCCTTTGCCTCGGTGAGCAGGGTTACGAGCAGCAATTGGTTCCAAATCGCGCTGTAGTGCAGCGAAGGGAAACACCAAGGGGCATAGGCCAATGGTTCAGCCGCCAAGGCATTTGCCTCCGGCAATGCACTTAATTGCACGGGTTTAGTGGCCTCACGCAATTGCTGTTGCAGCACCCTGGCCCGTTTGCTGCCAASRAATGCCTCGGCCAAGGCAGCAGCAGCAGGGGCATTGCCATCAGCCCCTAATTCCAAGGGCACATCAAGCCCCACAGCAAGTTTCACCAAATCATTTAAATCAGCTGGATCCGGCGCTGCCTGGCCAAGGAACAGRGCTGGCAGCTCCAGGGCAGCCAGATGGCGGCCAAGGGCTTGTTCGGCAGGGCGCACCARCTCCCGCAGCCAGCCCATGGGGTTGTTKGGGGCAGCGGTGGCAAACCAACCACTTCGCCTTTGATCAGGCAATTCCTGGCCCTGATGGGCCATGGCTTCAAGGGCGGGCACCGCTAGGTCCAGATCCAAGCTGCCCGCCCCTAAACGCTGCTGGCGTAGTAAKTGCACCAGSGCCTGCAACTGCTCCAAAAGCGGCARRTACTCCTTTAGGGCCTTAAGCGCAACAGGAGTGGTGCGGGCCTTTGGCTTGCGATTTAGCAAGGCCTCAAGGCTGTTGGCATCCAATTCAGCATCAATCCGCACCGTGGAGCGACAAAAGCGGTAGTGGAGCAGCTCCCCCTCTGGRCTTAGCTCAAGGGCCACCGATAGGGCGCTGTTGTTTTGGGCAATGCTTAATGCGGCCGCCTCCTGCAAGGGGGCAGGCAGCAGTGGTATCCAACTGTTGCCAACACCTATGGCTTCAGCTTGATCACGCAACCAGCGATCAAGGGGRCCATCGAGGGATAAACGCTCGCCAATATCAGGGATATGCAGCCATAAACGGTTGCCGYCYTCCAGCGACACCGCCACTGAAGCCGCYGAATTATCARCKGSCCTGCCCCGCAACAAAATGCTGGGCAACTCGCTGAGATCTTCCCTGCCAGCAGCCGCKGGCGTTTTTAAATTGATCCGGCCGCTAAAGCCAGCGCCATCAAGGCGATGGCGGGCAAGTAGCAGCTCTAGGTCGGCATTGCCCTCACCTTTTGTTGAAAGGGAGCGGCGCACATGGCCTTGGGCGGGGAATTGACCAATGGGGAAACGATCCATTGCCACTTCCACCAGGGCTTCCCCAGCCCGCTCGATGTGATCGGCATCGATTTCCTGCAATTGAATCGAGGCATGCAGGCGATCATCAAGGGGTAYTGCAAGCAATTGCTCCTCCTGGCGTTCCACCTGGGCCAGCACCGTGGWGTTGGAGCGCTCGAGAATGCATTGCACCCCCCCTTCCGGTGAACGGCGGCGCCCTCCCTCCCGCGTTACTTTCACRAGCACACGATCACCATTCCAGGCATGGTTCARCTGGTGGTCGCGGATATAAACGTCGTCGCCGCCATCTTCCCGCAGGGCGAAGCAAAACCCTTTGCTGGAACATCTCAAGCGAGCTTCAATTAAAGCCTCGTTATTAGTGCGGCTGATCCCCTCTTCAGCCTGGTTTAGTAAACCAATCCGTTCCAACGCCTGCAGTGCTAGCTCTAAATAGTGCTTTTCTTTTACGGTTTTAAGGGCCAGTTTTTTTTCTAATTCCTGCACCGAAACAGCTGATTCCGCCTGCAATTGATCCAGCAGATTGGCAACGGAAAACTTCATGCGGGGGCGATGCTGCGATTAATGCTGAACAACAAGCTTAGGGAGCCGCTGGAAAGTGGCTCAGCTCTGCTCCTGTTTGGTGGCTAAAGCGTTGATCACCAAGCGGCCGCCAATTACTAAAAAGCCGATGGCAGCTGCCAGTTGCAACAGTTGCGCTGGCACAACTTCCGCCAAGCCACCCCCCAGCAGGGCCCCTAAAAAGCTTGCCAAAACCAAGGCCGAGGCACTGCCGAGGAAAACATATAAGGGGCGATTGCTGGTGCCACTAATGGCAACGGTGGCAAGTTGGGTTTTATCACCTAACTCAGCAAGAAAAACTGTGCTGAAGGTGGAAGCCAGCAGGAGAAGATCAGGTGAAATAGTCATYTATAAGAAAAGCTCAGTTAGCCAAGGCCCTATTGCTTGCAGGCCCAGCAGGCTGCCCAATAGCAGCATCAACGAACCAGCCAACAGTTCCAAGCGTTGCGGTGATATCCAGCCAGCCAGCCAACGCCCCAGCAATACCCCCACCAAACTTGAGGCCACTAAAGCAAGCGCSGAACCAATAAACACCAATAAAGGTCTGCCCGAYTGGGCMGATAGCAGCAGGGTGGCCAATTGGGTTTTATCGCCAAGCTCCGCCAGAAAWACCGTTGCAAAGGTGCCCATAAAAATGGCACCGGCGGTGGGGGCRTTAGTGGTTGGTTCTGATTGCCCGTTCAAAGCGCTTGCGCTCCTGGCTGCGGCCACCGTATTCGACCCGGATCTGATCRCGGCAACAGGCAATTGCAAAATCGCTTTGTTCTGCGGGCTCCACATCAAAAAGTTCGGCTAATTGATCCACMCGGCAGAAATCAGGCCGGCTTGCATAGATGCGGCAGCGCCTACTGCCGGTGTCGAAATGAATGCACCAACCATCACTACCCACCATTTCTAAGTAGAGCCGTTTTTGTTCAGTGCTGAGGGCTTCTAGGGCCTCTGGGCGCTGGGCTGGATCTAAGCGGCAACAGGCGCCGCAATTACTAACGCAGCTCCAGCTGTAACAGGCGGTCACGGCATTAACCCCAATGGCCAAATAAGGGCAACTAAGGCCCGTAAAGTATGCGAATTAATAGCTGGGCAAGCTTCCATGGGCATCGATTTCCACCTGATCGCTAATTTCGGTGCCCTAGCGCTGATCACCTTGGCTGGTCCCGCTGTGATTTTCATCCTCTTCTACCGCCGCGGCGCCCTCTAAGCGGGCGGCAAATAAGGCCGTGAGGCCGTGGTACACAGGCTGGGGTTGCAGGCTGCGGCTCAACATCGCCGCCACCACACAGGCGAGCAACAAACCTGGCAGCAATTGCTGATCACCGCAAAGCCGCAGGGCAAAAAGGGTGGAAAACAACGGCAATTGGGTGGCACCAGCTAAGCCGGCGCCCATGCCAATCGCAATGCCAAGCAAAGGTTCCGGCTGGCCTAAAAACGGCATCAAGATGCTGCCAGCAAGGCCACCAATGGCCAAGGCTGGATCAATTAACCCCCCAGGRATCCCCACACCAAGGGCTAACACGGGCCCCAGCAGTCGGCTGATCAAGGCACTAACTGCCTGCAGCGGTTCAAGGCTGCCGCCCCTTCCAATCAAATCCACTAAAACGGCAGATCCATCGCCATAGGCCCTGCCACCACTAATGGCGCCAAGAAGCACCAACAGGCCCCCCAACAGCAAACCCACCCCTAGGGGTTTACCTAGGGCAAGGGGCTGAAGTTGCCTGGTGGCCCAAAGCACCAAGGCGCTGAATAGGGCCCCTAACAAGCCMCCGATTAAACCCAAAGGCAGGCCAAGGCCAATTTGCTGCCATTGATCTGGGCTAGCGGGAATGATGCCGTAGGCAAACATCGGCTCRCCAGCCAAAGCCGCCACCAATGAGGCCGGTAACACCATGGCAASGGCTGCCCAAATCAAGGGCACATTCCARCGCTGCAGTAGATCCTCAGCCGCAAACACCACACCCACTAAGGCGCTATTGAAACCAGCGGCTAGGCCGGCTCCGCCAGCGGCGGCATAAAGCACCGGGGCGCTAAGCGAGRCRAGCGGTTTGGCCAAATAGCGCCGCAATTGCCACACCAGGGCAGCGCCAATAAAAACAACGGGGCCTTCCCTGCCGAGGGGTAATAAACAAATGCTGGCAATGCTCCAAAGGCCGCAACGCATCAGCAAYGGCGMMAATTTTAAAAATTCCGCGGCCCGCTGGGGTTGCTCAATGCAAAGCACCACCTGGGGGATRCCTGAACCCATGCCATGGCGCCACACACCTCTTTGCAATACGCAAAGCAAAGGCATCGCTAGCAAAGGCAGCCAACTAATCGAGCTAAAACCAGCTTTAAAAGCTTCCCCAAGCAAGCCATCTACCCATTGATCGATCCAATTCAGGGGCAGGCAAGCAAGGCCAAGCAAAAAGCCAAGCGCTAGCAAAGGAAACAGCAAAGGCCACCAGTGGCGTGGCGTAGTAGGCATCAATGGGGTGTTCATTAGGCCACTAAACCAAGGGCTTGGGCTGCCTGTTGCACCAGGGCAAGGGTATGGGGGTGCAGAGATTGACCATTGGCGGCTCGATCCTGATCCAACCAGGCCACCCGCAATTCCTCCCCTTCAGGGTTGCGGATTAAAAGGTTGCTGCCCTCTTTTTCGCACTGGTATTCACGCTTGCCACGCATTAAAAMAATCGCTTCGGTTTCACTGGGGCGCAGGGCCTCCAATTCAAGTTGCAAGCGGAGCTGGCCCTGCCAATAGCTTTGTCGCAGGCGAAAGGCTAGATCAAGCAAGCGGGTGCTGGGTTCAGGGCCATTCCATCGCCAAGCGATCGCGGTGATGCTGCCGCTACCTGCRGCGAGTTCTAGGGAAAGGTGGCCMCCCCGCAGCAATTTGCTGCGCTTCACTTGGCAATGGCGGGCCCAAAACAAGGGGGTGGGATTACCCACTCCAAATGGTTCAAGCCGCTGCATTTGATGCAAGAAATCAGCATCGATGCGCCCTAGGGGCAGCAGTGCYTCAGGGGCCACCACTAGGGCACTRGAKCKKCCYTGCAGCCACTGGGCCGCCAGGGCTGAGAGTTGTTCATGCAGGGCTGCCACTTGATCGGCCCTTACGGTGAAACCACCGGCGGCGGGATGGCCGCCATAACGCTCGAGCAGATGGCCGCAGGCATGCAGGGCTTGATCAACGGCAAACCCTTGGGGTGCCCGCACCGAAGCGCGCATCTTGCCATTGCCTTCACCGGCAAGGATTGCCACCGGCAAGCCCCAGCGCTCCACAAGYCGCGCGGCCACAATGCCAATCACACCGTGGTGCCAATGGTTTTGCGCTAACAACAGAAATGGCGGTCGCTGGGGGCCATCGGCTTCCACAAGGGCTTGGGCCTCTGCTTCGATGCCATCGCAAAGGTCTCGCCGTTGGCGATTGAGCGCTTCACATTGATCAGCTAATTCAAGGGCTCGATTTTGATCACTGGTGGTGAGTAATTCCACGGCTAGGGCCGGATCAGCCAAGCGCCCAACCGCATTMAGCCTGGGGGCCAACAAAAAACCAACGGCCTGGCTATCGATGCTGCGATCTTCCAATCCAGCCAGCTGGGCAAGGGCGCGTAAACCTGGCAACTGGGAGCGATGCAAGTTGCTGAGGCCCTCCATCAACCAAAGCCGATTTACGCCAACTAATGGCGCCATGTCGGCAATGGTGCCAATGCAAAACAGATCAAGGGCCGCCTGCAGGGCATCAGCCCGCTTCAACTTCTGGGCAAGGGCGCGGGCTAACACATAGGCAAGGCCCACCCCCGCCAAGCCCCGATAGGGGGACCCATCTGGAGTGGTTGCTGGATGCAGAAGGGCCAGCAGGGGCGGCATTTCGGCCGGGATGSTGTGGTGATCGGTAACTATYACCTCCACCCCCAGGGCTTGGGCCCTATCGAGGGCCTCCCGGGCGCTGATGCCGTTATCCACGGTTACCAACAGGCGGCAACCATTTGCGGCCAACCTTTCCACCATGGCGGCATTAAGGCCGTAGCCATCCTCCTGGCGGCTTGGGATAGCAGCGATCGGTTTGGCRCCCAGCCGTTGCAGCACCCCAACTAGCAGGGCAGTGCTCGTCATGCCATCGGCGTCGTAATCGCCGCAAATCGCCAGCAATTCCCCCCGCCGGCAGGAGATTTCTAAACGCTCAAGGGCAATCGCCAGGTGGGGAAAATGTTTAAGGGCCGGTGGTGCTGTTGCTGGCTTGAGCAGGKCTTCCACCTGRTTTATTTCAGTTAGGCCGCGGCGTTGCAACACCGCCAGCAGCTCCACTGGCAGATCACAACAGGAATCAAAATCAGCTCCWTCAAGGGGCAGAGGCAACTGCCAAACACGATCAAGGGCGGAGGGTGGATGCACCAGGGGGTTCCTAAGATCGAATCAGCACCAGCGCATGATGCCCCGCCTRCAAGCCTTGCTTTGGGATGTTGATGGAACTTTGGCGGATACCGAACAAAACGGCCATCGGCTTGCCTTTAATGCCGCCTTTGCAGAGGCCCAACTKGCTTGGCACTGGAATAATTCCACCTACAGCGATTTGTTAGCGGTAACAGGGGGAATCGAGCGGATGCGGGCYTGGGCTAAGCAGCAKCATCTCAAATCAAATCAAAATAAATCAAAAAATCAATCAGACCCCCTTGCTAAAAGTGAATTAGAGGAGTTGTTAATCCGCCTGCAGGCAAGCAAACAAAAGCACTACCGCCGCATCCTCAAGGAGCAGTTATTCCCATTRMGGCCTGGGGTTGAAAGGCTGCTGCTGGAGGCGAGGGCCGCAGGTTTATGCCAAGTGCTTGTTACAAGCAGCGGCCGCAATTCGGTGGAAGCCTTACTGCAGCATCACCCACAACTGAATAATTGCTGGCAACACTGGATTTGCGCTGAGGATGTGCAAACAAAAAAACCACACCCTGAGGCCTATGTGCTGGCCTTAAAAAAACTAGGGCTGCCAGCGGCGGCAGCTATGGCAATCGAGGATTCAGCCCAGGGATTAGCTGCAGCYMGGGGAGCAGGCCTCAAGGTATTAATCACGGCCAAAGCAAAACCTGGGCTTGAAGGAGCTGCAGCGATAGTGGATGATCTGGATGCAGGAGCGATCAACCTCGCCAAACTGCAGCAGTTTGTGGATTAAACAAATGCCCCAATCCACCCGTTTCAATAAGGTTCAAGAGGCATTAACAGAACAATTATTGGGCTGGATAAGCAGCAGYTGGTATAAAAAAAGCCTGGGCCTATTGTCCCTATTAGCCGGTTATTATTTGGCGGCTAATTTAACCAGCGTTTACCTAAATTTCACAAAGYTGCAAAGTTTTGGCGCCCTAGGCCTGTTGCTGCTGGTGGAGCTTCAGGTGCGCCTGCGCACTCGMTTTAACACATCAAAAAACTCGATATTTTGGCTTATGTCTGATAATTTGCGTGTTGGCGCCGTTTACGCTGTGGTATTRGAAGCTTTCAAACTTGGCAGTTAAMTTTACAGTTATYARTRMAGYTATTAATASARTTAYTTTACAATGTTATTTCGCGCCGCAAGTTGYATCTTTCAAACTTTAYAAAATTRAWACTGCCTAGATCACTCTTCAGTTTCTGCTTCTTCAGGCATTGGGTACACAAATCCTTGGGCCCTGCCGCTCAAAACGGCCTTACCCARAGACATGGCTTTTTGAGCCGCCACGCGCGCCTTAGCCTTCCAGGTGGCATGGCGCTGATTGCGCTTGCCCTTTGAGGTTTTCTTCTTAGGAACAGCCATCCGGGCTCRCTCAATACCAAACAACAATCATCTAATGCCGGGTAACCATCCGTCAATCGCTAAGCTTTATGGAGATAATTGGACCTGGTTCCCAAACGGATTTGAGCGAAACCCCAAGCTATAGCGGCCTGCTCAAAGCGATCCGCGCTGGCCAGGTGAAGGAATTAAAACTGCTACCCCGCACCGATCAGGTGTTAGTGCAGTTCAAAGATGGTTCTGAAAGCCGGGTGGCGGTTTTCAGCAACGATCAACAAATCCTGCGCAGCGCCGAAGCAGCCAGGGTGCCCTTGAGCGTAAGCAATACAAACGATGCCAGCTCCTCTGGGCTGTTRGTGAATTTATTTCTAGGCATTTTGCTGATCAGCCTGTTGGTGCTGCTGTTAAAGCGTTCAGCATCCGTAGCCCAAAAAGCACTGGGCTTTGGCCGCAGCCAGGCCCGCCTTCAACCGGAGGGGAGCATCAATGTTCGTTTTGAGGATGTAGCTGGCATTGATGAAGCAAAAGCTGAATTACAGGAGGTGGTTACTTTTTTAAAAGAACCCGAACGCTTCACTGCCGTTGGTGCCCGCATTCCTCGGGGGGTGTTGTTGGTGGGCCCCCCTGGCACCGGTAAAACCCTGTTGGCTAGGGCAATCGCCGGGGAAGCTGATGTGCCCTTCTTCTCCATTTCCGCCTCTGAATTTGTGGAGATGTTTGTGGGCGTTGGTGCCAGCCGCGTGAGGGATCTATTTCGGCAGGCAAAAGCAAAAGCACCCTGCATCATTTTCATCGATGAAATCGATGCCGTTGGTCGCCAACGGGGGGCAGGCATCGGTGGCGGCAACGATGAAAGGGAGCAAACCCTCAATCAATTGCTCACTGAAATGGATGGCTTTGAAGACAATTCAGGTGTGATCCTGCTGGCGGCCACCAACCGCTCAGATGTGCTCGATTCAGCCCTCCTYAGGCCGGGGCGTTTTGATCGCCAAATAATGGTGGAACTGCCGGATCGCCGCGGTCGCGAGGCAATTTTGGGGGTTCATGCCCGCACCAGGCCCCTGGGGGACGACGTTTCGCTACCGCTTTGGGCAAGGCGCACGCCGGGGTTTTCCGGGGCAGATCTGGCCAATTTGATCAATGAAGCGGCGATTCTCACAGCGAGAAGGGAAAGGCTGTTTATTGATGAACAGGCGATGAATGATGCCCTTGAGCGGGTAACGATGGGCCTAGGGGCYAAACCCCTGCAAGACAGCGCCAAGAAACGCCTAATCGCCTATCACGAAGTGGGCCATGCCTTACTCACAACCCTGCTGCCCGCTGCAGACAACCTCGACAAAGTAACGCTGCTGCCAAGGGCAGGTGGAATTGGCGGCTTTGCCCGCACCACCCCCGATGAGGAAATTCTTGACAGCGGCTTGATTAGCAAGGCCTACCTAAGGGCGAGGTTGGTGGTGGCCATGGGGGGAAGGGCAGCTGAAATCGTGGTGTTTGGTGATGCGGARGTAACCCAAGGGGCTAGCGGTGATTTGCAAATGGTTAGCCAAATTGCCCGRGAAATGGTTACCCGTTATGGCTTTTCAATGCTGGGCCCCATGGCCCTTGAGCAGGAGGGGGGTGAGGTATTCCTCGGCCGCGATTGGACGCGGCCAGAGCACAGCTATTCAAATAACACGGCCACCCAAATMGATGCCGTTGTACAACAAATTGCCAGGGATGCACTCAAGCAAGCAATTGATTTATTAACACCGAGGCGGCCTTTAATGGATGCCTTAGTTGAGGCGCTAATTGAGCAAGAAACCTTRGATGAAATCAGCTTTAATAAAATTGTGCAAGCACACGAAAAGGATTTCAGCCCCCAGCAACCGCTGGCACAATGCTCACCTCATCCCCAGCGCTGAGGGCAGTGGTTTGATTATCAAGGAAACGAATATCYTCACTGTTCACATAAAAATTAAGAAAGCGGCGTAACTTTCCCTGCTCGTCGCAAAGGCGATTACCCAAACCWGGAAAAGCAGTATCTAGGGCTTCAATCAATTCCTGCACGGAGCTGGCTTCCAATTCAACGGTTGCTTGATCAGCGGTGAATTTCTGCAGGGGGGTGGGAATTAAAACTTGAACKGCCATGGAATTAAATGCAAAGTTGAATAATAGAAGTAGCTAATAATTAAACGYCAACGCTTTCCCAGGTGGCGCGCTGGAGCGACTGGGCCCTTTCCCAGGCGGCATTAAAGCTGGCCAGCTGGGGTTCGATGGTGTGGGGCTCACCCACCACAGCACTAACGGCTTCGGTGGTTTTTAAGCCATTGCCTGTGATGTAAGCAACGGTGGTTTCAGATGGATCGATTTTGCCCTGTTCCACCAGTTTCTTAAGCACTGCAATTGTTGTGCCACCTGCGGTTTCAGTGAAAACACCTTCGGTTTCAGCCAACAGCTGGATGCCAGCGATGATTTCGTCGTCTGTTACGGCGGCAATGGAGCCACCGGTGCGGTTTGCCAGATCGATGGCATAGGGACCATCGGCTGGATTACCAATGGCGATTGATTTTGCAATGGTGTTTGGTTTTACAGGCGTAATGAAATCCCTACCCTCTGCAAATGCTTGGGCTATGGGTGAGCAACCCTCAGCTTGGGCGCCACTAAAACGCACCTTCTTTTCATCAACTAAACCAACTTTGATGAATTCATCAAAACCCTTGCTGATTTTAGTAAACAGGGAACCGGAAGCCAAGGGGGCAACGATGTGGTCGGGCAATTGCCAGCCAAGTTGTTCAATAACTTCATAGCCAAGGGTTTTTGAACCCTCTGAGTAATAAGGGCGCAAATTGATATTAACAAAGCCCCAACCATAGGTATTTGCCACTTCACAGCAAAGCCTATTCACCTGGTCGTAATTGCCTTTAACCGCCATCAAGGTGGGGTTATAAATCAAGGTGCCRAGGATCTTGCCCGCCTCGAGATCAGCGGGAATAAATACACAGCAATCCATGCCGGCATGGGCGGCGATCGCTGCGGTGGAATTAGCTAAATTACCTGTGGAAGCACAGCTAACCGTAGAAAAACCAAGCTCCCGAGCCCTTGTTAGGGCAACGCTAACCACCCGATCTTTAAAAGAAAGGGTGGGCATATTTACGCCATCATTTTTGATATAGAGATTCTTGATACCRAGGCGCCTTGCCAGGCGATTTGCCTTAAGCAGGGGTGTAAAACCGGTGCCCACATCGATGGGATCCCCCTCGATGGGCAAGAAATCGCGGTAGCGCCAAATCGATACGGGGCCAGCTTCGATCGAGGCGCGGGTGGTGCGAGCCCGAATGGCGTCGTAGTCGTAAACAACCTCGAGGGGGCCAAAGCACACGTCTTCGCAAACGTGGCGAGCGCCAGCTCCGTATTCATGGCCGCATTCCTTGCAGCGCAAGCCTTTGAAAGTAACCGAGGCGAGGGTAGACGTCACGGCTGAAAGTCGTATTGCACCAAGTTAGCAGCGCCATTAGGGTGAACGATTAAATCCCAACCGTGGTGGTTGGGTATTAGCARCGATATTGATTGGATAGGGTTTGGTAATGGGTGCCCCAGCTTTTTCGCGATCACAATCAGCGGCCTTGGCGAGCTTTTTGGCAGCAGCACTGCTGCTGATCTTGCTGCTGCCAAGGCTATGGGTGGAATTTGCTTGGTTTGAACAATTTCAGCTCGAGCAACTGCTGCTGCGCCGCTGGGCGGTGCAGGGGGTTGCCTTTATTGCGGTGCTGGGCCTTGGCATCCCACTGCAACTACAGCAATTGCAGCGCTGCTGGAGCCTGCGCAGCCAAAACCAAATCCAAAGGGGCAACCTGCCACCCCTAAGGGGCTGGGGGCTCAGTTTTGTGTTGGCCTTGCTTTTGGGCTCGCTGTTGCTGGGCCTTACCTATTTATTGGTGCAGGCCCGGGGCTTGATAAATGCCCCCTTCAACAACGAAGCGCTCAGCGGCCTACCGATGCTGGCGGGTGTACCTGTGGGCTTGCTGCTGGCGCTGGCACTGGCTTTATTGCTACCGCTTTTGCGCTGGCCCTTAACAACGCTGCGGATTGCCCTCTCGGCAGCTCTGGTGGCATCGGCCACCGCCCTGGCGCGGGGTTGGAGCCTTTGGCTGCCGGCCCTATTGGCGGCACCATTTGGCCAGGGGGACCCCATTACCGGGCTTGATCTGAGCTTCACGGTGTTGCAATTACCAGCGCTGCAGCTGGTGTTGAGCGTTGTTATGGGCCAATTACTGGTGGGGTTGGCCGCCTGCCTGTGGCTGAGCGTTAGCCAGGGAAACAGTTTTAGCGAGTGGTATTTCAGTGGCCTAAGCAAACCGCAACAACGGGTATTGCAACCTCAACTGGCGGCACTCGCCCTAGTTGCTGCCCTGATTACGGCCCTAAGCCCATTTGAACTRATGGTKGATGGCCATGGGGTGGCAGCGGGGGCTGGCTTCGTTGATGTGTATGTGCGTTTACCGCTGCGGTTGCTTTTAGCCGGTTTGCTTCTACTCACTGCCGGCGGCCTGATGACCCCCCTGCCCAGCGGCTGGTTGCGGCGGGGGCTGCTGCTGCCATTGGCCTGCACCGGCCTCTTGATTCCCCTGGCGGAATTGCTAATTGCACCAGTGGTGCAGCGGTTCATGGTGCAACCGCGGGAACTWCAGCTGGAGCGCACCTATCTAGAGCGCACGATCAAAGCCACCCGCGCTGCCTTTGGCTTAGATCAAGTGCAACAGGAAACCTTGGAACCACGCCAAGGGCTTGATGCAGCCGATTTAAAACAAGGCCCGGGCACGATTGAWAACCTGCGGCTATGGGATAACCAACCCCTGCTTGCCACAAACCGGCAATTGCAACAGCTGCGCCTTTACTACAGCTTTCCCTCAGCAGCCGTAGATCGCTACAGCCTCAGCAGCGATCAAAACCGGGGCGCCCAACAGGTGCTGATTGCACCAAGGGAACTGGATGCCAATGCATTACCTGGGGCATCTCGCACCTGGCAAAACCTSCACATGGTGTTTACCCACGGCTATGGCTTCACCGTTTCACCGGTGAATGCCTTTGGCCCCGAYGGCCTGCCGATATTTTTTGTTAAAGATCTAGGCCGCAGCGGCCAGGTGCAAGGTTTTGCTGAATTGGATGTMACCAGCGCTGAAGTGCGCCGYCAATTACCGGTGGGGGAACCGAGRATTTATTTCGGCTTCAATGCCACCCCCTATGCAATCGCACCATCGCGGGTAAAAGAATTCGACTACCCAGAGGGAGATCTRAATATTTATTCCCACTACAAAGGAACGCTTGGYGTTCCTTTAAGCCATAGCTGGCAGAAAATATTTGCTGCCAACTACCTAAGGGAACCAAGGCTGCTGTTTACGGGCGCCCTTGAGKCAAATAGCAAATTGCTACTGAGGCGCCAAATCCAAGCTCGCCTMAAAGCAATCGCCCCATTTCTGCGCTTTGAAAACGCACCCTATCTAGTTACGGCAAGCCTGCCCCCCGGCAGTGGCTTCAAACGAGGCGTGCATCAATTCTGGTTTGTGGATGGATTCACCACAAGCCGCAGCTATCCCTACAGCGAAGCTAATTCCCAAGGTTTGCGTTATTTACGCAACCCGGTAAAAGCAATAGTAGATGCATATACAGGTGATGTGCRCTTTTATGTAAGTGATCCCCAAGATCCAATACTACGCACCTGGCAGCGGATATTCCCTGAATTATTTGCCCCCTTAGCTGAAATGCCAAAGGARCTACTAAAACACATTCAAGTTCCCCAAAGCCAATTTGCAATTCAGGCGGAGATGCTACTGCGTTTTCATGTAACAGATGTGCGCACTTTTTAYAATGGTGATGAYGTTTGGGATATCCCCTTAGAGATATATGGAAATCGCAGTGTTGAAGTGAGGCCATATCACGTAACTTTGCAACTACCCGGGGAAAAAAGGCCTGAGTTTGTGTTGCTTTTACCTTTTTCTCCCCTAAAGCGCCCTAATTTGGTGGGTTGGCTCGCTGCTCGCAATGATGGCAATGCCTATGGCAAATTAAGGCTGGTGCGCTTTCCGCAGCAAAGGTTGCTGCTGGGCACCCAACAGATATCAGCGCTAATCGAACAAGATCCTGTTATCAGCCGTCAATTTGGCCTTTGGAATCGCCAAGGTTCGGAGGTGATACAAGGCAACCTCCTGGTGGTGCCGATCGGCAAAGGCCTTCTTTATGTTGAACCGATATATCTGAAGGCACGAAATGGCGGCCTGCCCACCCTCGTGAGAGTTGTGGTGAGCGATGGCCGCCGTTTTGTGATGGAGAGCAACCTAGAAAAAGCGCTTGCTTTATTGGTTGCTAAGTAAATCAGTAAAGGGAACCTTTGGCGTAGAGGCCAGCGTAGTAGTTGATATCTTGCTGTTTGATCTTGCTGGCATTACCGGCGGCCCAGAACTGCTGGTAGCGATCGAGGCACACCTGCTTCATGTAGGCGCGGGCTGGTTTATTGAAATGGCGGGGATCAAAGTTGCTGGGATCTTTAGCAGCTGCTTCCCGCACAGCTGCGGTGAAAGCCAAGCGATTATCGGTGTCGATATTCACCTTGCGCACACCGTTGCGAATACCCTCTTGGATTTCTTCAACGGGTACCCCRTAGGTTTCGGGRATTGCACCACCGAATTTATTGATCATGTCGAGCCACTCTTGGGGCACGGAAGAAGAACCATGCATCACCAGGTGGGTATTTGGGAGGGCCTTATGGATTTCAGCAATTCTTGAAATCGCTAAAACTTCACCGGTGGGTTTGCGGGTGAATTTGTAGGCGCCATGGCTGGTGCCGATGGCAATTGCCAAAGCATCAACCTTGGTTTTAGCAACAAAATCAGCGGCTTCAGCGGGGTCGGTGAGCAGTTGTGAATGGTCGAGGGTGCCTTCAAAGCCATGGCCATCTTCAGCTTCACCTTGGCCGGTTTCAAGGGAACCAAGGCAACCCAATTCACCTTCAACGCTCACGCCGATGGCGTGGGCAACACTCACCACTTCCTTGGTAACCGCCACGTTGTATTCGTAGCTGGCAGGGGTTTTGGCATCGGCTTCAAGGGAGCCGTCCATCATCACGGASGTGAAACCATTGGCAGCAGCACCGAAACAGGTGGCGGGGCTGTTGCCGTGGTCTTGGTGCATCACCACTGGGATGTCTGGGTAGGTTTCCACCGCCGCCAGGATCAGGTGACGCAGGAAATTTTCGCCGGCATACTGGCGAGCACCGCGGGAAGCTTGCAGAATTACGGGGCTATCGGTTTCATGGGCAGCCTCCATGATCGACTGCACCTGCTCGAGGTTGTTCACATTGAACGCTGGGATGCCGTAGCCGTTTTCAGCAGCGTGATCTAGCAGCAGGCGTAGCGGAACAAGCGCCATGGGAACTCTGTGGATTCCGGGCGAGTTTACCGTGCAAGCCTGCGCCTTTGACCAGATCCGGGGGCCGGTTTGCGAGAAGATCTGGCCGGTGGCTTTTCCACAGGGCCCGCAGAAATTGGTTTTTCCGGTTCAAACCCAGGTACCACCTGGCGTGGCAGCGATGCTCCGATGAGCCTTTCGATTGCTTTGAGCAAATCCCTTTCCTCGGCGCTCACCAAAGAAAGGGCATGGCCGGTTTGGCCTGCCCTGCCGGTGCGACCAATGCGATGCACATAGTCTTCCGGCACGTTTGGTAGATCCATGTTCACCACATGGGGCAACTGGGCGATATCGAGGCCGCGGGCGGCAATATCAGTTGCCACCAGTACCCGCAGCTCGCCATCTTTAAAACCACCCAGGGCACGGGTGCGGGCCCCTTGGCTTTTATTGCCATGGATGGCAGCKGCCTGGATACCTTCTTTGATCAACCTTTCAGCCAACTTGTTAGCGCCGTGTTTTGTGCGCGAAAAAACCAACACCTGTTGCCAGTTGTTGCTGATGATCAAATGGCTTAACAAGGCACCTTTACGRCCTTGATCAACGGGATGAATGCATTGATCAACGGTATCGGCCGTGCGGTTTTCAGGGCTTACTTGAATCTGGCGGGGTTGATGCAAAAAGCCTTCGGCTAATTTGCGAATCGGGCCRGAAAATGTGGCAGAAAACATCAGATTTTGACGTTTTGATGGCAACCAACGCAGGATTTTTCGGATGTCGTTGATGAAGCCCATATCGAGCATGCGATCCGCTTCATCGAGCACCAACAGCTCCAGCCCACGAAATTCCACCACCCCCTGGCCGTGCAGATCAATCAASCGRCCWGGGGTTGCYACCAACAGATCAACGCCCCGGCGYAAWCGCTCGATTTGCGGATTGATGCCAACACCGCCAAACACCACCGCACTGCGCAGGGGCAAGCCGTGGCCATAGGTGTTTGCACTTTCAGCCACCTGGGCGGCCAATTCACGGGTTGGCGTTAACACAAGGGCGCGCACATGGCCTGCTCCGGCCCTGGTGCCATGGCGCAATATTTCAAGCATTGGCAGGATGAAACCGGCTGTTTTACCGGTGCCGGTTTGGGCGGCAGCCATCAGGTCGCCRCCGCTTAATACAGCGGGGATTGCCTGTTCTTGKATWGCGGTGGGGCTGCTGTAGCCACAGCGGTGGAGGGCTTCCAGCAGGGGCCGGCCCAGGCCGAGGT
>NZ_PXVC01000043.1 GCF_003011125.1 Synechococcus lacustris str. Tous
CCTGCAGCCCCCCCGCCCGCACCGTGTGCAGCGGGTAATGGGATGGCACCAGATCACGCTCCAAGCGATCTGGCACCCCAAGCCAGCTCACCTGCCAATCGATAGGCATTCGTTCCGCCACCGCCAGGGCGGGGAATAGGTGGCCACCGGTACCGCTGGCGGCGATCAAAAGCCGGGCCATGAACTTTGGGCAAGCGCCGCCTAACTTAAAGGGAGCTAATCAAGTTTTTGTGTTTGTTTCCCTGAGGCGTTTATTCCCCCACGCCCTTGGAGCATTAATCGCCCTATTGCCCGTGGCTGCGGCGCTGCCCAGGGCAGAAGCGCGTTTAAGTGATGATTTGGTGCGCGCCCTTGAAAACGCTCTCAATAGCAATAACAGCGCTGGCCTGAGCGGTTTGCTCGAGAAGGGCCCAGGCCTTAACCCCACTGGYTTGGAAAGCCGGCTGCAATTGCTGCGTCAAACCTTTAGTGATGCCCGCTGGCAATTAAATAGCGGCCCCGACCTAAAAGATGGACGCAGCACCCTTTTAGTGAAAGTAACCGGCAACCACCAGGAGGCTGGCCGCACTTTTCGGCTAGAGGCAAGCCAAAAATTAGCGGTGCAACAAAACGGCAAYAGGCTCAGCTCCCAAGAAATCCTTGGGGAGGAATCAATTYTKCGTAGTGGCAAAGCCAATTTGGCCGTAAGTGTGATCGCCCCCGAGGAGGTGCTCACGGGCCAGCGCTACGACTTCGATGTRGTRCTCGATCAACCGTTAAAAGATTCTGTTTTAGCGGGCGGAATCAGCGAACTTTCGCGGGAGGCAATCGCAAGTTTGCGCAGCCCCGACATCTCCCTTGGCGCCTTAAACGGCGGCGGTATTTTTAAAACAATCCAAGCCCCTTACAAACCAGGTAGYCAGTCTTGGGCGGTGCTGTTGATGCATCCAGAGGGCACCGTAAGCGTGAGCCGCATGGTGCGGGTGGTGGCCCGCCGTTAAAAAGTTCGTAACACTGCCGAGGCAATGGCTTGATCGGCATGGGGCCAACTTGGGTAAACAGCCCCGTGCTGATGGAAGCCCTGCTGCGCTACGAGCAGGGCTTGCTGCCCCAGCAGATGCGCCATTGGTTGCGGGCAGTGCTGGAAATAAACGATGAACAACCCCTAACGGGCGAGCAACAGGGCCAAGAGGAAAGCGCCTAGGCCCACCAACCACCACCAACTYCTTTTGCCACCAACCCAACGGCGGGGCYGCAACACCCCACCCTGCCGCCGCTGCCAAAACTTTTTCGACAGCTCCCTTTCCCGATCGGTAACCACAGCTGGGGACGCCTAAACGAATCAGGCGTCGTTTAGAGCTGCTACGCCAGGGAGCACCTTGCCCTCTAGTAGTTCAAGGCTGGCACCACCGCCGGTGGAGATGTGGCTCATTTTTTCRGCAACACCAACTTTTTCCACGGCTGCTACCGAATCACCACCGCCAATGATCGTGCAGCAACCCTTGCCGCTCAGCTCCGCCAAAGTGTGGGCAATCGCATTAGTGCCAGAGGCGAATTTATCGAATTCAAATACGCCCATGGGGCCATTCCAAATAACGGTTTTGCAATCGGCTAAAGCCGCTTGGAAAGYTTTAATTGAATCCGGCCCAATATCAAGGCCCATCCAACCATCGGGGATGGCATCAACCGCAACGGTTTGACTATTGGCATCGGGAGAAAAATTATCTGCCAACACCACATCTGTGGGAAGCAAGAGTTCAACTCCCTTGGCCTTGGCCTTGGCCTCTAATTCCTTAGCTAATTCGAGTTTGTCTTCCTCTACCAAACTCTTACCAACGGCTAAACCACGGGCTTTATAAAAAGTGAAAATCATGCCGCCGCCGATCAACACCTTGTCGCATTTATCRATTAAAGATTCCAAYACGCCAATCTTGCTGCTCACCTTGGAGCCACCAACAATTGCGGCYAGGGGGCGCTTTGGTTCATCGATGGCACCCTGCAAATATTGCAGTTCTTTTTCCATCAAATAACCAGCCACACTTGGCTTTAGGTGGGCGGTTACMCCCTCGGTTGAGGCATGGGCCCTATGGGCTGCACCAAAGGCATCATTCACATAAACATCAGCCAACTTGGCCAGCTGGGCTGCAAAACCAGGATCGTTCTTTTCCTCTTCTGCGAAAAAGCGAACATTTTCAAGAAGCACCACATCACCATTGGCCATGGCGGCCACCTTGGCTTCCGCATCTGCTCCAATGCAGCTATCGGTTTTAACAACAGGCTTAGCCAGCAGTTCACTTAAACGGGCTGCCACGGGCGTGAGGCGCATCGCTTCATTCACTTCRCCTTTAGGCCTACCGAAGTGGGCAGCAAGGATCACCTTGGCGCCCTTAGMGATCAAATCATTRATTGTTGGTAAGGCGGCGCGGATGCGGGTGTCGTCGCTGATGGCACCTGCTTCATCCAGGGGCACATTGAAATCAACCCGCACAAGCACGCGTTTTGCGCGCAACTCATCGGCGGTGAGAGCGGTGAGAGAGCGCTTAGCCATGGGATATGGGTAGGGGAACGCCGCTGAGATTAACGCCTAACCACTTGCCAGCGGCCAGTGGCGAGCTAGGACAAGGTATGTGTTGGTTCTGTGCATTCAATGTTCCGCACCATCCTTTTCCCCCTCGACCACAGCCGCACGGCCCTTGAAACCGCTGCCACCGTTCTCAAAATGGTGCARCAACACAACAGCAGGCTCGTRTTGCTTTCAGTGGTAGACAGCAATGACACCACCATGGCCAACCCCGATGGGGTTGCTCAGCTGCTGCAACAAGCCCACGACACCTTTGAACGGGCTGGCATCAGCTGCGAGGTAATCGAGCGTGAAGGCAAGGCCGCTTTTGTGATTGGTGATGTGGCAGATGAAATCGAAGCCGACCTGATCGTGATGGGCACCCGCGGCATCAGCCTTGAAAATGACCAACAAAGCACCGCCGCCCGGGTGATTCAACTGGCCCCCTGCGCAGTGTTGGTGGTGCCCTAATGCTCAGTAGTGCCGCTCCGGCGATCCAGTGGTATCCGGGCCACATCGCCAAGGCGGAAAGGGCCCTRAATGGCCATCTGGCCAAGGTGGATCTGGTGATCGAGGTGCGTGATGCCCGCATCCCCACAGCCACTGGCCATCCACGCTTACAGCGTTGGATAAAAGACAAAAAACACCTGTTGGTGTTGAACCGTCGCGACATGGTTAGCAAGGAAGCCCAGCAGCARTGGGATGCCTGGTTTCGCGAGCAAGGCCAAACCCCATGGTGGTGCGACGCCAAGGTGGGAACAGGTGTAAAACAACTTCAACAGGCAGCCATTCGTGCTGGCCACAGCCTCAATAGCCGCAGGGCGGAGCGGGATATGAAACCACGGCCCGTGCGGGCCTTGATGCTTGGCTTCCCCAACGTGGGTAAATCAGCCCTRATCAACCGTTTAGTGCGGCAGAAAGTGGTGGATAGCGCCCGCCGGGCAGGCGTAACACGCAGTTTGCGTTGGGTGCGGCTTGGCCAAGATCTCGATCTACTCGATGCTCCAGGTGTTTTACCGCCGCGCTTGGATGATCAAATGGCCGCCCTAAGGCTTGCCCTATGCGACGACATCGGCCAAGCGGCCTACGACTCGGAAGCGGTGGCAAAGGCCTTCATCAAAATGATCACTAAYTTGCAAACAACCCCAGCAGCTGGCGTGCCKCCGGGGCTATTGCAAAAGCGCTACGGCTTACCACTGGCTGCTTTGGCCACTGGGGCACCTGATGTGGAGGGCTGGTTTGAAGCTGCCGCCCAACGTCACACCGGTGGCGACAGCCTGCGCATGGCAACRAAACTGCTTGATGATTTCCGTGGCGCTCGCCTAGGGGCCATTGCCTTGGAGTTGCCTGAGATATGCCCTTAGCTTTCAACTATGGCTAAAGCAGAGAGCAGGTTGGAATTTGGCCAGGGGGAGGGGGAATTGTTAGCTCTCAGCTATCCCAAGCCCCTACCGATGCGGCTTGATCGCTGGTTGGTAAGCCAAAGGCCCGAACAGAGCAGGGCACGAATTCAAAAATTTATTGATKSCGGCTATGTGCGGGTRAATGGTGTTACCGGCCAAGCCAAAACACCCTTGCGCCTTGGCGATTGCGTGGAGCTATGGATGCCGCCGCCGGAACCKCTGGAATACCTAAAACCAGAGGCGATGCCCCTTGATGTGTTGTTTGAAGATGCCCATCTGATCGTGCTYAATAAACCAGCTGGCATMACGGTGCATCCGGCGCCGGGCAATAAAAGCGGAACCTTGGTAAATGGTTTATTGCACCACTGCCCTGATCTACCAGGCATCGGCGGCGAAATGCGGCCTGGGATCGTGCATCGCCTTGATAAAGACACCACCGGCTGCATCGTGATTGCAAAAAGCCAAGAGGCGTTRGTGAAATTACAAATTCAAATTCAACAACGGATTGCCAGTCGTGAATATTTGGGAGTTGTTCATGGGGCACCAAATGCCGCTGAAGGCACTGTGGTGGGYGCCATTGGTMGSCATCCGGTAGAYCGTAAAAAATATGCGGTTGTTGCCGATGAACAGGGTCGCTACGCCTGCACCCACTGGCAGCTACTGGAGCGATTCGGCGACTATTCCCTTTTGCGTTTCAAGCTCGACACCGGCCGCACCCACCAAATTCGGGTGCACTGCGCCCATATGGGTCATCCAATGGTGGGCGACGCCACCTACAGCCGTTGTCGCAAACTGCCGGTGGATCTAGCCGGGCAAGCCCTGCATGCGGTGGAGCTGGGCTTAAACCATCCTGTTACGGGRGAAAGGATGGTGCTTAAGGCACCCCTGCCGGAAAGCTTTGAGAATTTACTCAAAGCATTAAGACCCAAGCTGCACCATCGCGTGGGGTGATGGTTGATCCAAACGCGTGCGCACTGCCCAAGGGAAAACCGAGAGGCCAAAAGCAGCCAACACAAAAAGCTGCCAAGCCTCAGTTAAAGGAAACAAACGATCAGCTCCAAAAAGATAGGAGGCACATCCAATAACAATTAAATAAACAAACCACCAAATAGCTGATTTAATTTCCACTTCATTCCGCCGTTTTGCTAACAAATAAATGCAGGCAGGCACAAGAATCAGTGGCAACGCCACTTGCAAACTATCCCAACCACACCAAAAGRTTGCCCAGGTGGCAAGAACRAATGCCAAAGGGCATAAATATTCGGCTGCAGGTAATTTGTAAGGCCTTAAAACCTGAGGCGCTTGTTCACGTAAAGCAATCAAACTAACTGGCCCCATGGCAAGGGAAATAACTAAAGCCGAGGTAATAAAACCAACGGCCTTAGACCAACTGGCTCCGCCTTGAAGTAAGAGCAAACCAATTAAAACAGTTGCAACCAATGCCAGAGAAGGCACCCCCGCCCTGTTGATTTTAGTAAAAGCTGCTGGCAGCAAACCGCAGCGGGCCATCATCCAGTTCACTCTTGCTGCGGTACCCATRTATGCCATTGAGGTGGCGCTGGGTGAAACCACAGCATCGGTAATTAATAAATTAGCTAGCCAACTAAAACCACCCCCCAAAGCAACCGCCACCAGTGGGCCMCCATGGGCAGTTAATTGCAAACCACTCCAACCATTAGCGAGCAACGCYGGAGGTACTGCCACAAGGAAAGCAAATTGCAAAACAAGATAAATAAACAGAGAAATTCCTAAACCACAAGCCATGGCCAGGGGCACATCGCGCTGGGGATGGCGCGATTCACCTGCGAGATCCATGGCGGTGCGAAAACCCAGCAAACTAAATAAAATTCCACCGGTACTTAAAGCATCAAGTATGCCCTTCTGTTGATAACCTGCCACCTGTAAATTACCCCAGTGGCCAGCACCAAATATCAAGGCAATAGAAACAGCTAAGGGCACCAGTAATTTCCAAATTGTTAGGCTATCTATCCAGCGGGCCAAGGTTGCTACTCCAGCCAGATTTATCCAGCCAAATAGCAGTAATAAGCATGGTCCTCCATAACTTGCAAGCCATGGAAAACTGCCACCCAAATATTGAACTGTTGCCATCACTTCAATGGCAGGCAGGGCKAGATAACCAAGCCATGCTGTCCAACCACCAATAAAACCAGCGGTGCGGCCATGGGTGAGCAGTGGAATCTGCGCCAAGGCACCGGAACTACTCACCAAGGCACCAAGTTCAGCAAAAACCAAGGCGATCAAAAATGCCATAGCCCCGCCMGCCAACCAACTAAATAGGCTGGCTGGYCCTGCTAACTGAGCCGTTAAATAAGGGGCAAATAACCAGCCAGAACCGATGGTGCTGGTAACCACGGCCATCACCAAGCTGAATAGGGATAGGCGCCTTTGCAGTTCAGCCATGGCTCACACCAACTGGGGTAGCCGCGGGCAGGCCGCAACCAATTCACGGGTAATTGCGGCTTCAGGCTGGTGCAACARCAGATCCCCTGGCCCCTCTTCCACGATCTTGCCTTGGTCTAAAACAATTAGGCGGTGGCAGAAACCACTTGCCACCCCTAAATCATGGGTAACAAAAATGATTCCTAAGCCAAATTGTTGCTGTAAATCCCGCAGTAATTGCAAAACATCTGCCTGCACCTCTGCATCCAACATGCTCACTGATTCATCACAAAGCAACACGCTGGGTTTTAAAACCAAGGCCCTGGCAATCGCCACCCGCTGTTGTTGACCGCCCGATAATTCCCGCGGCAATCGGTTAGCAAATCCAGCTGCTAAACCAACTGCTTCCATCAGTGCTACGGCCTGGCTGCGGGCCCCAGCCTTCGAAGCCAAGCCATGGATCAAGAGGGGATCAGCGATTGCATCCTGCACCGCCATGGCTGGGTTCAGGCAAGCCAAAGGATCTTGAAAAACCATTTGCACGCGTTGGCGAGCAAGGCGYAGTTCTTTWCCCCGCAGSTGYTGAAGGTCTCTGCCCTGCAGCAACACGGAGCCGCCTCKCAARCTATTCAAACCGATTAAGGCGCGGCACAGGGTRCTTTTGCCACAGCCGGAAGGACCAACCACCCCAAGGGTTTCAGCGGCATGAAGGCGAAAATTCACCCCATCAATTGATTTRAGCCACCTGCGGCGCCATGGCAGTGAAGCCAAGCGATGCCAACAGCGCAATTGATGCACCTCCAGCAGCACAGCTGTGGCCGCAAGGGGCGGGGTGCCGCTGCCTTCCCGCAGCCGTGCGGCGGCCACAAGCCGTTTACTCAGGGGTTGCTTTGGATTGGTTAGCACCTGCTCTGAAGTAGCCAATTCCAGCAAACTTCCTCGCTCCATCACTGCCATCTGGCCACACCAGGTGCCGGCCATGGCTAGGTCGTGGCTGATCAACAAAAGGGCACTGCCCAGCTCTTCRCAAAGGCCGCATAGTTCGGCCATTACCTGWGCTGCCACTGCCACATCAAGGCTGGTGGTGGGTTCGTCGGCGATTACAAGCGGCGGATTTAAGGCCATCGCAAGGGCGATCGCCACCCGTTGACGCATGCCACCACTGAATTCGTGGGGATARCTATTGAAACGYTCCACTGTGATGCCCACCCGTTSCAACAATTGCTCTGCCCTTTGGCGCACCTGCTCCCTCAGCCAGCCAGGCCGATGGGCCCGCAAGGTATCGCTGATGTGTTCGCCGATGCTTAACAAAGGATTTAGGCGAGTCATGGGGTCTTGGAACACCAAACCCACCGCTTCACCTCGCAAGCGATTTAGGGCCCTAGGGCCCAAGGTGCGGGGATCCTGGCCGCACAGCAGCAGGCCGCCAGCGGTTCTACTGCCAGGGGGCAAAAGTTGTAAAACAGCCCTCGCCACGGTGCTTTTGCCACAGCCCGAAGGCCCCACCAGGGCAAGCCGCTCCCCCCGTTGCARGCTGAGATTTAAACCCTGCAGGGTGGGTTCAGCCGTGTGGGGATAAGCCACCACCAACTGATCAAGTTGGAGCACCATCGAATTAGCGGCGGCTTCCATTGAGGATTAAAGCTTTGGTATTGGGGTTTTGTAGCCGTTGCTGAATAGCATGGCTTCAATCTGAAGGATCGATGCTCGAAGCCGCCGATCGAGGTGTGTGTATTGCAACGGCACCACTGCCGCAAAAATCCTGCGGCCCTTGCAACTACAACATTCCCTTGCCGGAATGGCTCGAGMATTGCCTTGCCAATGTGCCTGCTGGGCGRGGCGATAGCTGCCCCACCGACCCAGAAGCAYTGCTGGCGCTTTCATTTGATTTTGCCTACCAGCTGCACAGCGGCCAGGTAAGGGCCAGTGGCGAGCCATACATCATCCATCCCGTAGCGGTAGCTGATCTGCTGAGGGATATCGGCGGCAGCGCTGCGGTAATCGCTGCGGGTTTTTTACATGATGTGGTGGAAGATACAGGCGTAACACCAAACGAAATCGAAGCTCGTTTTGGCGCTGAAGTGAGAGGGTTAGTAGAAGGTGTAACAAAATTAGGGGGTATACATTTCACTAATCGCACAGAAGCACAGGCGGAAAATCTACGCAAAATGTTTTTGGCTATGGCAAGCGATATTCGCGTTGTTTTAGTGAAATTAGCCGATCGATTACACAATATGCGTACCCTAGGTGCCCTGCAGCCTGATAAACAGGTAAGGATCGCAACAGAAACCCGTGATATTTATGCACCGCTTGCCAATCGATTAGGGATTGGACGCTTTAAGTGGGAATTAGAAGATCTGGCTTTCAAAGTATTAGAGCCACTATCCTTCCGTGAGATACAACAGGAGGTGGCCAGCAAGCGCAGCGATCGAGAGGATCGATTAGCAACAACTGTGCAGCTATTAAAAAGCAGGCTTGATGCGGCTGGAATCAAGGGCTGCGATGTGGTTGGCCGCCCAAAACATCTATATGGCATCTGGAGCAAGATGCAGCGCCAGCAGAAGGCATTCCATGAGATATACGACGTTGCCGCCTTAAGAATAGTTACCTCCTCGGTGGAAAATTGCTACCGCGCCTTAGCCGTGTTGCACGATACATTTAGACCAATACCTGGACGCTTTAAAGATTACATAGGCCTACCAAAACCAAATGGTTATCAGTCGCTACATACGGCTGTAATYGGTAGGCATCGACCAATTGAAGTTCAGATCCGCACAGCCGATATGCACCATGTAGCCGAATATGGCATCGCCGCCCATTGGAAATACAAAGAGGGTGGTTCACCCGCCGATGGCGATGAAATGGCTCGTTTCAATTGGCTAMGACAGCTGGTGGATTGGCAAAAGGAGGCCGCTGGTGAAGACCATAACGATTATTTAAAATCAATTAAAGAAGATTTATTTGAYGAAGAGGTTTTTGTTTTTACACCCAAAGGAGATGTGGTGGGTTTGCGCAAAGGYTCMACAGCCGTAGATTTCGCCTATCGCATCCACAGCGAAGTGGGCAATCATTGCCAAGGCGTAAGAATAAACGATCGTCTTTGCAATCTCACAACGCCGCTACAAAATGGTGATTTTGTTCAAATAGTAACCAGCAAAAATGCTCACCCCAGCCTGGATTGGTTGAATTTTGTTGCCACGCCAACGGCGCGGGAAAGAATTCGCCAATGGTATAAACGCAGCCATCGAGAACAAAATATCCTTAGGGGTAAAGAAATCCTTGAACGCGAACTTGGYCGTGATGGGCTGGAAAGCTTGCTCCATGGCGAGGCGATGGCTCGTGTTACCAAGCGCTGCAATCTCGCAAATGTTGATGATCTTTTAGCCGCCTTAGGTTTCGGTGGTGTTACCCAGCATCAAGTTACCAATCGCCTGCGGGAAGAGCTGCGTTTACAGGAGGAAGCAGCMGCACCAGAAGTTAGCAATGAAGAACTAGCAAAGAGYCTTTCTGAACACTCAGATCTTSCCAGTGGTAGCACCAATGGGATTCCAATCCTTGGYTTGGAAGGCYTGGAATAYCGCCTAGGTGGTTGCTGCTGCCCCCTGCCGGGTGAGGTGATCATGGGGGCGGTGGCCCTTGGTAACCATGGCATCACAATTCACCGCCAAGACTGCAGCAATTTGGCTCAAACACCAGCTGAAAGGCGCCTGCCAGTGCGCTGGAATCCCAATAGCTCTGAACATCGCCGCACCTAYCCCACCCAATTGCGAATCGAAGTGTTAGATAGAGTTGGCATATTAAAAGATATCCTCACCCAACTATCAGATAGTCGCATCAACGTTAGTGATGCCAGAGTTCGCACTGCATTTGGCAAGCCWGCCAGRATAGATCTACGYATCGARCTCAGCAGTTGCAGTCAATTGCAAACAACCATTGGCCAGATTCGCTCCATGGCTGATGTGCTCAACATCGCCCGTACTGGCATTGGCTAAACTAATCACTCTAAATAACAACCGCMGGCTAGCATCGCTGGGTTTATSTTTTAATTTRCTTGCMTTTATTGCCTGCGCATTTGCCATACAAMTTKCAATAACAAAACCAGATCAGTTGCACATCACAACCTTTGTGGTGGCCCTTGCCGGCTGGCTACCCGCCCTGATYATTGGAACAATTGCCTGCTGGGCCCTGCTGCTGAGGCGCCGCTGGGGAATTGTTTTGGCGCTTGTTGCCCTGGGCCTACAACTACTMACGGTGGTTCCCTACGGCATAGTGCGAACGGTGCTGCTGCCAGGAAATCGAATTCTGTGCGCCAGCCTRAGCGGATTATTTTTAAGCGTTGGCGTAGTTCTAATTATTTATTGGTCGCTGGCGCTACGCCATGAATAACAGCAACAGCACAATTGCAGCAGTGGCAACGGCTGTTGCCCCAGGTGAAGGCAGTGTGGCAATTGTGCGTATTAGTGGGCCCMAAGCTGAAACGATAGGCAAGCAACTTTTTGTTTGCGCCGGCCATCAAGAATGGGAAAGCCATCGGGTGCTTTATGGCCATGTGGTGGAACCAAGCAGTGGCGAACGCATCGATGAAGCGCTGCTGCTTTTAATGCGTGCACCCCGCAGCTTCACCCGTGAAACCGTTGTGGAACTCCATTGTCATGGYGGTGTAGTAGTTGTRCAACGGGTGCTGGATCTGGTGCTAGCCGCTGGYGCCGAACGGGCCAAGGCAGGGGAATTTAGCCAAAGGGCATTTCTTAATGGTCGCTTAGATCTCACTCGGGCYGAAGCACTAATTGATCTAATCACGGCCCGCAGTGGGCGCGCTGCCCAACTAGCAATGGCGGGGCTTTCTGGTGGMGTGCAAGAAAAAATAGAAGCGCTWAGGCAACGGCTTCTGGATCAATTAGCTGAATTAGAGGCGCGGGTTGATTTTGAAGAAGATCTACCAAGCCTAAATCCGCAAGCGGTTACTGCAGARCTAAAGAATGTTGCAGAGGAAATGCAATTATTGATAACAGCTGCYAACCAAGGGCAAATGCTCAGGGAGGGGTTGCGGGTGGCAATTGTGGGGCAACCCAATGTGGGCAAGAGCAGTTTACTTAATCGCCTATGTGGAAATGAAAGGGCGATAGTTAGCGATCAAGCCGGCACCACCCGCGACCTCCTGGATATTGAATTAGTTATTGAGGGTGTTCCCATCACCTTGCTTGATACAGCTGGCATTCGCGCAAGCCAAGACAAGGTAGAACAACTGGGTATTGAACGCAGCCGCAGGGCCCTAACAAATGCKGATGTGGTTATATTAATGTTTAATATAAATGCAGGTTGGAATTCTGCAGATGAAMATCTAAAGCTTGAAATACCTGAARAAATTCCACTGCTACTAGTTGGCAATAAAATTGATTTAGGCAAAGCAGATTGCAACAAACTCAAYGCAATAAATGCCCTCGAAATCAGCGCCGAAAAGGGAATTGGCATTGATAATYTAAAAAAGCAATTACTACTTAGCTGCGGTTATTGCCTGGATAATAGCGGCATTCARCTGGCATTAAACCGCCGCCAACAAGATTTAACTAAAGCTGCAGCRAAGGCATTAGATGGCTGCTTTGCTGCAGCCCATAATCAATTGCCCTGGGATTTTTGGACAATAGATTTACGCGAAGCTATTGCACATTTAGGCGAAATTACCGGTGCTGAGATATCAGAAGCAGTGCTTGATCGCGTATTCTCAAAATTTTGCATAGGCAAATAAAWATACATACCCCCTTCGGGGGTATGTATATAAACCMAATCTATTTTTAAATCTATTTCTGAATCTATTTAAGTGGYGCCCAAGCCATGGTGGCATTAGCTTGCTTACACCAGATCAACACAGAACCGCTGGCGTTTATATCAACACCGGCTGGCAGGGTATAGGTTTGTGCGCCGTTATAGCTCTTTAGTGGAGCCACTTGTGTGTAGGAACCAGGGGTAAGTGGATAGCTAGGAGCCTTRAGAGTTTTCAGAGGGGYGGAAGACTTAAGCAACACAACCTGTAAGGCAGGTGCCTTTGGATTGGTGCTGAAATCTTTACTAAAAACCAAAGTAGTTTTATYTCCCTCATGGCCCACTGTTACGGTGCCAGTAACGGGAGCTTCAGCTTTTTGCAACGCTATTGCAGTTCCATGGGGGGCAGCAATCAGGGCAGCGGGTGCCAGGGCRCCTAAGCCGAGGGCCAAGGCAAAAATGGAGCTAGATTTGAACATGGGTGGRGAAGTGGTAGTGRTTAMCCCATGCAGYATAGCTAGCAATCAAACACTAAACTCTWAGGTTTGGTTTTGTTGAAAATTGCATGGCTAATATYGCARCAAGAATAATCACAGCCCCAACGATACTTTGCCACTGCAGTGGCTCAGCCAATAATATTGATGCCGCTGCAATGGCCACAAGAATAGTGAGGGAAGACCAAAAGCTCACGGTTATAACCCCCAGTTTTTCATAGCACATCATCAATGTGAATACACTCCCCAAACTGATGGTAATTGCATAGGCRCCTATCACACCYAAAACCCACCAAATCCGCAAATAAYAAAAATGGGAAGGGCCATAGATCAAGAGGGCAATTATCCCRAACGCCACAGCGGCAGCCAAACTATTTACCCCAATAGTGAGCCCCACACCAAAACCCCTCTGGGCGGTGATGCGATTAAGAATGCCACTGAAWGATAGGGAAATCACACCAAGCAATCCCCACAAAATTCCAGCCGTTTGATTTGCCATTGCCATAGGCAAACTACTTTCGCCATAGTTCGCCATAAATAAACCAATACTAATTAGAAAAATACTAATCGCAAAAAAACGCGGAAATTGCTCCTTTAGYAAAAGATTAGCAAGTATTACGGTGCAGGGAAGCGTAAGGCTAAACAAAAGAGTTTGCTGCACCACCGTGAGATGGGAAAGGGCGAAAAAAAACGCAACTGGCCCYAGGAAGAAACCRCTGAAACTTTGAAGCATGAGCAACAAACGATCATTCTTTTGCAAGCGTGGCAAGCTCATCACAAGAGCATTTTTGTCGTATAGCACCATCGCTAGCCCGCACACCAGGCTAGAGAAAAAGAAAACATTGCAAAAACTAATTACCTCTGCCCCACCGGAACTATGGGTGATTGAGCCGGCCCGCTGCAGGGCTTTTAAAATTGTACTATCGCTTCCMCGTAAAATTATGAAGATTGCAAGCAGTGCAAAGCCAGATTTCATTTAATTAAAGCTGCTGGCGCAACACATTTATGGGTTAACCAATCACAGGTAGCAAGGGCAGGTTTCTGCCAATGYAGAGGTATTTCCAAAAGATCACGGGTGCCAGTAATACCTTGAACCACAAATAACAAGGCCGCCAACACATTGGCCGCCACATGGATTCTGCGCCAACGCAATTGACGCAGAATTTCATTTTTTGCCCCTARCGAAAACAACATCAAACCMACCACTGCCACCCCYGCCCAATAGTGGGATTGCCAGAACTCGGGTTTAAATGGATTATCACCCAAACGGAAAACCTCAGGCTGAGCGCCTAAACCAATAACCCCSGCCCAGGTGATAAAAGCAAAACTAAAACGCATYGMTTGGCTGCTAGATCGCCAGAGGGCAAGTAAACAAACCACTGTGCCAACGAGAACAAGCAGCAGCTCCAYAAGCCGTGCTGGGCCACCAACAAATTGATTAAGGGGTTTATCCGTTGCAATAACTACTGTGAGGGCAACAAGCGAAATTAAAACAACACCTAGGGCCAACCATTGGCCTAAATCGTTGTGCTCACTGCCCGTGGTRRCRGGCAGGCGGGCAGTTCCCARGCGCCGCTGGCGGGTTTGCACGCCGAGCCTCAATACAACACCAATTAAGGGATAAATCAAAACCACCGCAAGAAATGGATGCAAAATCCAAAGCCAATCGATGGTTTCCACAATTTAAAAGCAGCACYTATTCAGGATTGTTGCCYGAAAGCATTCGGTCAAGTGCAGAGATTGGTTTTAAAGCTTTAATTTAACTTGCGCATGCAGCTTGGTGGCRCAGGTGCCRCATACCCCGGCCYTACAGGCTRAGTTCAGGGTCTTCACCGCTCCAAGTAGAACTGTTACCTACCGAACAAACAGAAAAAATAGTAAAACGACTAGATACATATGATCGCTATTTCCAACTAGGTGCAATTTCATTGCTTTTTGTTATTAGCATTGAAGCTTGGCTCCATTAAYGCTGATCCAATTTCACTATGCCGCACCACCTCAATAGACCCACCAAGATCTGCAAAGTTTGCGGMCTTAGTTTTCAATGGCGCAAAAAATGGGAACATGTATGGGAAGACGTGTTGTATTGCTCGGAAAAGTGCCGCCGAAATCGCAACCAGATCAAACAAACTTCGCCTTAATCCTTTGGCTCACCTAGCCCTCACCCCTGCATTGCAGCAGCAGCTGCAGCAATGGCTAAATGAAGATCTGGGCCGTGGTGATCTCACAGCTGCAGCCTTGGCTAGTAGCAACGGTGAGGCCCGCTGGCTCGCCAAACAGGCAGGTGTGTTTTGCGGCGGTCAGTTAGCCAAAACACTATTTCAAATGCTTGATCCCCAGGCAAAGGTGGAATTGCTGGTAAGTGATGGAGAAAAGATTGCTGCTGGCCAGTGTTTGATTGCCCTTGGGGGCAAGGCCAGCGCCTTGGTGGGGGCAGAACGCACTGCCCTAAACCTGGCGATGCACCTTTCCGGCATTGCCACCGCCACAGCWGCACTGGTGGAGCAACTAGTTGGCACAGGGGTACGCCTTGCCGATACCCGTAAAACCACCCCAGGGTTGAGGGTKTTTGAGAAATATGCAGTGCGTTGTGGTGGTGGCACCAACCACAGGCTTGGCCTTGATGATGCCGCCATGCTTAAGGAAAATCATCTCGCTTGGGGTGGCGGCATAAACCAAGCGGTGGCGGCCGTTAGAAACTCAGCTCCATGGCCCGCCAGGGTGATTGTGGAAGCYGAAACAGCCGCGGAAGCAAACGCTGCTGTGCAAGCTGGCGCCGATGCAGTTTTATTRGATGAATTCAAGCTTGATGAGCTGCAGCAATTGGTGCCGCAACTAAGGGCCCTGGCTGCAGCCAGGGGAGTGCCCATATGGCTTGAGGCAAGCGGAGTAAAYCCAAACCATTTGCAGGGCTATGCCAACACCGGCATTGATCTGATCTCCACCAGTGCTGCCATCACCCGCAGCCCCTGGCTAGACATAAGCATGCGTTTTAGTGCCAATGCTGCAAATTGCCCATAGCCTTCAGCAACAACTCAAGGCTGCAATTGCACGGGCATTCCCCCAAGCTGCTGCCGATGGAGAAGAACTTGATCCMGCCCTTGGCCCCGCCAGCAAACCGGAATTTGGTGATTTTCAAGCCAATGGYGCCCTRGGCCTAGCCAAGCGTTTGGGCAAACCACCGCGCTTAATCGCCGAGGCCATCGCCGCTCAAMTACAGCTTGATGACACTTTTAAGCAGCTCTGCGAACCAGTTCAAATAGCAGGACCTGGTTTTTTAAATCTCACGCTTAAAGCTGAAGTATTGGCAGCTGAGCTCCATGGCCGCCTGGAAGATCCACGCCTTGGCGTTGAAAAAGTTATAAACGAAATAAACAATTCGGCAACAATTATTGTTGATTTTTCAAGCCCCAATATCGCCAAGGAAATGCATGTGGGTCACCTGCGTTCCACGATCATTGGTGATTGCATAGCGCGGGTGCTGGAATTTCGCGGCTATCGAGTATTAMGGTTGAATCATGTGGGGGATTGGGGTACACAATTCGGCATGTTAATCAGCCAGCTGAAGCAGGTTGCCCCAGAGGCCCTCAACACTGCTGATGCCATTGATTTAGGCGATCTAGTTACATTTTATCGGGAGGCAAAACAAMGGTTTGATAACGATTCTGAATTTCAAACAATCTCGAGGGAGGAGGTTGTTAAATTACAAGCTGGAGATCCAGTATCCCTAAAGGCATGGGGTTTGTTATGCGAGCAATCACGCAAAGAGTTCCAGAAAATATATGATACTTTAGATATTAACCTGCAAGARCGCGGTGAATCATTCTACAACCCTAAATTACAGGATGTTGTAGATGATTTAAATAGGCAAGGCCTGCTCGTAACCGATGATGGCGCCCGCTGTGTATTTCTCGAGGGGATGCTGGGTAAGGAGGGAAAACCWCTGCCATTAATCGTGCAAAAAAGCGACGGTGGTTTTAACTACGCCACCACYGATCTAGCTGCAATTCGTTATCGATTAGGGGCAGATGGTGATGCCGCAACACGGGTTATTTATGTTACGGATGCGGGGCAAGCAAATCACTTTAGCGCCGTTTTTCAGGTGGCAAAAAGGGCTGGCTGGATTCCTGCTGAGGCAACAGTTGAACACGTACCGTTTGGCTTGGTGCAGGGTGTTGATGGCAAAAAACTAAAAACCAGATCTGGMGACACCATCCGCCTAAAAGATTTATTAGAGGAGGCWATTGAACATTGTGGCACAAACCTACGCAACCGATTAAATGAAGAAGATCGCAATGAATCAGAAGATTTCATTCAACATGTAGCCACAACTGTGGGCATTGCAGCTGTTAAATATGCCGACTTAAGTACAAACAGAATCACCAATTATCAATTTAGTTTTGAACGCATGTTAGCCCTCAATGGAAATACCGCTCCCTATTTACTATATGCTGCCGTGCGAATCAAAGGGATCGCCCGCAAAGGGGGAAGCCTCGATGGCGCAACGCCGGATAAACTAATTTTCACAGAGCCACAAGAGTGGGCRTTAGCCARACAATTATTACAATTGGATGTGATCATAAGCGACGTTGAAACCGAACTACTACCAAAYCGTTTATGCAATTATCTTTTTGAATTAAGCCAAAGTTTTAACCGTTTTTATGATCAAGTTCCAGTGTTAAAAGCAGAGGAGCCCGCCAGAAGTTCTCGGCTTGCACTTTGCAATCTCTGCGCCAATACCCTAGAGCTAGGCCTACAACTACTTGGCATCCAAACCCTGGAGCGAATGTAGCCTTTTATATCAAAAGTAGAAAACTCCCATAGATAGTTTAAACGCGATG
The DNA here is from genome assembly GCF_003011125.1 of Synechococcus lacustris str. Tous. Taxonomy (GTDB): domain Bacteria; phylum Cyanobacteriota; class Cyanobacteriia; order PCC-6307; family Cyanobiaceae; genus Synechococcus_D; species Synechococcus_D lacustris. The sequence continues at coordinate 17,438 of NZ_PXVC01000043.1, forward strand.
GATGCCTTGGATGGCCGGCTTTKGTGAGGGGTCCAAAATGCAACCAACCAACTTGTTTTCCAGCAACCCTTTGCAGCATTTCAATCAATGTTAATCCAAAAAATTGCCTTGCTAAAATTCCTTCCCCCCAGGCCAACCACACCGCTGGAGATGGGCTAGAGATTAAAAAACTTACAATCAAATCCAGATTAGAGTTGAATGTTTTGGCTTGATACCTATGGGGCAAATCATTAATCTGAGTTGAGCGTATTGAGCAAAGATTTAACATCAGATATCCATCAAACCCAGCATTATTTGCAACCTTTTCAACCCTCTTAATCGTGGGATCTGCCTCTGCATTAGTGGCGGTGCTGGGATTCAAACCAATAACAAACAACATTCTTTTACCACTTTTGCCCAGGGCTAAACGCATTTTATTATTGCAATCATTTACGTATATGTTGTGCAGATTCATATCCTCAATGGCTTAGCTTGTTAAAAG
>NZ_PXVC01000044.1 GCF_003011125.1 Synechococcus lacustris str. Tous
ATACCGCCTGCGCCCTTGGAGTTGGAGCCGGGATTCACGGTGCAGTGGTTTGCGGTGCGCCTGGAGGCTTGAGCAGGCCCAAACAAGAAAAGCGTGACATTCGTTTCTCCTCCGCCTCATCTCAGCCAAATCACTGCTGAAAACTGTGTTGGACTTGGTTCGCAGCCGGGAAGCGGTAATATCACTGGCTGACCTTCTTTGTCTGGTGCATCTCTGGATCCCGTTCACCGGTTTTATTTTTGGTGGAACTGGGAGCAGAGATCAAGGTGGCATCAATGATCGTTCCTTGCTTCATGGCCATTCCCCTCTGCTTGAGGTAAGCCTTGACCGTCTCAAAAATCTTCTGGCCGAGGTCGTGCTTCTCAAGCAGATGCCGGAATGCCAGGATCGTCGTCTCATCAGGGATTCGATCGCTGATCAGATCGATCCCCGCAAAGCGGCGTATGGTCGCAACCTCGATCAGAGCATCTTCCATGGCTGGATCACTGAGGCTGTACCACTGCTGCATCAGGTGAATCCTCAGCATGGTGGCCAATGGATAAGGCGGGCAGCTACCTTTGCTGCTGGTCTTTGGGTAGWGAGGCTCGATCAGATCAAGCAAGGGTTGCCAGGGGCCAACTTGATTCATCTCGGCCAGGAACTTCTCCTTCTTGGTGCTCTTTTTGGCGGTCGTCTGCTCGTAATGAGCAAACCCGAGCTGCTTGCAGCCCATCACCTCAATCCTGGCCTTGGTTTATATCCCTATTCCCGCGCAATCAGCCTTGGTTTTCCAGGGTCTCTCTAGCCTAGCCCAAATTAACACTAAGCCCTGTAATGCTTACTATTAAATCATTGTAATCACGATCGGAGTTTCCAAATGGTAAGTCCTCGATCCCAAATACAGAGCCTCGGGTATCATCCGACATTGCAGCCATCGCAACCCATTGCCCAGGATTGGCTGCACTAAACGAAGACATCATCTGTCCACTATTGCCATTTGGTAGAAGTACAAGTCCATAAGCCTTTCCAGAAACAAGGGGTATGTCAGTATAGATTGTTTCCCCCATGTAGTTAGGCAGTCTATCTGGCGAGAGATAGAGGTTGTTCGCCTTGGATGAAGTCAGCGCTGCATTCAGGTAGCCCTGATCACCTGGTTTGAATATCTTGTTCTCAACAATCACTGCTCCCGTCACAGGATCGCACTCGTGGAACGCCAATGCATTGCTAAAGGCGCCTAACCGCTGGATCGTGACAATAACGTCCCCTGCGCCAGGGGTTACGGTATTAAGCCCCGTGCTACCCGTGCTCAAACGAGCTTTGTACCCTCCAGCAAATGATGCAGTAGCTGTATTCCCGCTGATATCGATTCGCTCCGCGAAGAGGACCTGATCAGCAATTCTGGCCACCGGCTTCCATTCGCCAGAGGCAACCAACGACTGGACAGACCCAATGGAACCCATTGAGGCGGATTCAGTCGACTTCCAACCTGTGACAAGATCATCATTAAACAATTTGTCAATGCTCAAGGACATGCTGGACGCAGCAATTGATTGGTCAAGGAGCCAAACAGGATTGCTGGTGCCAACGGACTGCAGACCGAAACTGACCTTGGCGAGCGTGGTATTGGACTCCCGATCCAGTCTTGAGAGGTTGAGATTAAGGGGCGCAGAGAAAACAAGACTGTTGGCTTGTGATCCTGACTGGAACCCGGCCTGCCATGTCTGGGATTGACCGCCGATCTCGGTCAGATTGATTGCAGAAGCAATTCGAAAACCTGTATCATCATCGTTGTAGGCAAGGTAATCAGGCAATCTGTAGCCAGAAGGATAATCTCTACGCGTAGAACTTTCAACGGCAACTATACCCTGGCTATACGAGCCTCCCCTGACACCTCGAGAGTCAGGTCGATTATTTTTTGGCACAGGGGTCTCGATAACGGCATCATTCCATTCCCAGACGTTACCGGTCATGTCATAAGCACCGTAATATGAAACGGAGTTCTTGTAGCTACCTACGGGAACATAGACATCACCATTATCTTGTTTATCATTGTAGTTGGCAGCATTGGGGCCAAGAAAAGCATCTTTGGTATCATCTGGCAAGTTGTTCGAGCGCGTTGCATATTTCCAATAATATTCTGGCGAATTCTCGGGGTCATGATATGCAGCTTTATACCACTCGTCTTCGGATGGAATCCAATATCGAGCGTTAGCTGTCCGGTAAAAGATGCCTGTGCTTGCCCCATTGAGCTCATAGGCGCCAGATTCCGTATCCGCCAAAGCATCAGCACCATTGTGCAGCCAATTAACGTAACGAGCAGCCGAAAACCAATTGACCCATCCAATTGGCAGATTCTCACGACCGTCCGCCGCTGTGTAGACCCAGCGTCCGGTATCTGATTTGCGTGTAATCAGTACGCCAGGATCCTCTATCTCTTTGGACATTTCTTCCTGATACAAATCTTGCATGAATTGTTTGGCATCCAGATCGAAAGCCTTCGCATTAAGAAAGGCTACATATTCAGAGACAGTGGTTTCATACTTGCCAATTCGAAACGTGTAGTCGACTCTGCCAAAACCAGTCCTTGAATCGGCAGTGTTGCCAGGGTTTGCAACTTGGATAAGATGTTGTTTTTGGTCTCGGTGAACGAGGTTGGGTGATCCCCAGAAGGGTAGGGGTGTCCTATAGCGATGAGAGTAACTACTGGCTGGGATTGAAGTCGAGTCGGTCTCATTCGCTTGAGCGCTCTGTTGACCAACCTCAGAGCTAGCAATACGAAAGCCGGTGTCATCATCAATCTCATCGGGTGTGTAATCACGCCTGACGTCCTTGCCGGGATTCAAAAGGCCGAGGCTCCATGAACCACCTCGCACACCGCGAGAATTGGCATTGCCTTGTGCATTCTGAATGATGCTGTCGTTCCATTCCCATAAACTACCTGCTTGGTCGTATGTGCCGTAATAGGAGCGAGTACTGGCAATGCTGCCTACATCCAAAAGTTTGGGTTCGGGTTTGTCAAAAGTAATAGCGTTATAATTGGAAAGGTTGTGTGCGGTCGTCAGATTCTGACGGTCTAGGCTGGGCTGCTCATCACTTCTAGTGGGAAATTTCCAGTAAGGAGATTCAGTGGGCCTAGAGGGATCATAGTAAGCAGCTTTGTACCATTCATCTTCAGCGGGAATCCAGTATTTTGCGCTCGGCTGCTTAGTGTAGATTCCAGAAGTCCTCCCATTCAATGCGTAAGCGCCAGTCTCCGTTCCTGGATCCAGCGATGGCGAGGTAGCAGTAGGCCGGCCATTGTGCAGCCAATTCGCGAAACGGGCCGAGGCATACCATGATGTATTGGCAATGGGTTGTTGCGATGCAGCCTCACCGGCATTATATTGATATTTACCGGGTTCAGTCAATATTCGCTGGACTTGAGTTCCTGCCTTGGATTTTTTGCCGCCCATTGATTCGTTCCAGAGTGAACGCAGGTGGTAGTAATCGCCGCCGTCGGGAACAAACTGAGCGACGGCATTCAAGAAATCGACATACTGTTGCACAGTGACTTCTGTTCTACCGATGCTATACAAATAGTTGACAGATCCAAAGCCATTGGAACTGTCGGGTGAATTGCCTGGGTCGCCAATAGCGACAAGATCTAAAAATTTACTCATTTTGTACTATGCAAACAACTTGGATCATATGTGTTTGCAAGCCAGTGAGCACTGCTTAATGGCGGAATAGCCGAGGCCCCCTCTGATGCTCGTATAGATCGTCAAGCCCTCTAAAAGGCTTTTCCTGGTGCTTCAATTGCTGGTTATGGATCCCCATAGCGCCCATCAGCTCTTTGAGAAACCCGATCAGACCAGTGTTTGCTAACCAATACCTAAGTAAATTGATTAGACAGCTGCGGTACGTATTGCTGGCCTGCCTAGCAGTKTGTGAAATACCTCCCTTGCAATGAAACGTTTAAGGCACCGCATGATCTCGGGTTTACTTCGGCCTTCTTCCATGCGGCGTGCTGCATAGGCTTTTGTTTGCTCATGCCATCGCAGCCTCACAACAACCACGCGATGGAGGGTGGCATTGGCCTGGCGGTTGCATCCTCGATTCAGTCGATGCCTATTGGTTTTACCCGAACTAGCTGGCAAGGGGCTTACACAACATAAAGCGGCCCTAGCCGCAGGCTTCTGCTTGCAGTAGGCAGTGTCAGAGAGCCATCAACGGCAATGCCATAGGTCTTGCGTAAACCAGGGCAGGCCTGCTGGGTTAGCTGATCAAGATCCTCCAGTAATTCAGCGATCTCCTTCTCTAGCTGCAGCACTCGACGAGCCAGATAACGCAGTGCTTTCTTAGCTGCCGCAAAAGGGCATTTGACCACATCATTTACCATCAACGTAATACTTTCACCAGCAACAAAGTGTGTGCATTTTGGCGTGTTGCTAGCACCAAGCGTTATCAGTTGAATACTGCCATTGCCAGGATTAACTTCAAATTCGCCGCATCAGGAATAGTAAATACATCTTCTAGGATTGTACCAGTAATAGCAGGGTCAGTGAGGGTTTTATTAGTTAGTGTTTGGGCGCCGGTCAGTGTGACATCACCGCCTCCGCCCGACAACTTGACGATGCTTGCTGTGCCGTTGTCTTTGCGGGTGTAAAGCTTGCCGTCAAATGTGTTTAGGCCGATTTCGCCTAACTGCAAATCGCCTAGAGCCGGGGCTTTACCCGATACCGAGCTGCGTTTTAGTTTGAGTGTCTGTGCCATAAGGCAGTCCCTAGCGCCTATTTAGGCGGACGTTCTGTTCTGGTTTGCCGATCAGAATGTGCCGCAATCCAACACTGAATCTGGGGATAGGTAGTCGGTGCCTGCAACTGCCGCGCTAAAAGCACCAGTCCCGTTGCCCTTTAATACGCCGGTCAAAGTGGTGGCGCCTGTGCCGCCTTGCGCTACAGCAACTGTTGTGAAGCCGGTGCCTTGAGCACCCCTGGTAAGGCAGCCAATATTTTGTTGGCTAAGGCCTTGGGATCGCAGTCGCCCGCTGCGATTTGCAGGTCGGCCTGGGCATAGAGGTGTTCGCGCTCCTGCAGCAAATTAATTAATTGCTCTTTGGGGTTTGCCTGTTGCAGCAGCGGGCGATCCCCGGGTTGGGCCTCCAGGCGCTCCARTAGCTGGGCTGGYTCCACCTGAAKCCACACCACYAAACCCTGGCGCAGGGCACCCCAATTTGTGGTTGTGGTTACCACGCCACCACCGGTTGCCACCACAAGCGAATGCCATTGGCTGATCTGCTGAAGCACCTCCCCTTCCAATTGGCGAAAGCCGYTTTCACCTTCTGTTTTGAATATTTCACTGATGGAGCAGCCGGCRGCGGCGGCAATYACCCCATCGGCATCGATAAAGCGATAGCCCAACAACTCTGCAAGGGCAGGGCCAACGCTGCTTTTACCGCAACCCATCATGCCGATTAGRTAGATRTTGATGCCTTGAAGTTGTTGTTTCAGTGGCAGGCTKGGATCCTTAGAATGCATGGGCTTTAGAGCCTTAACAGTGGCAGCACAGGTGAATGGGCATGCTGCCAYGGCTGATCTTGCCCCCCACGGGCAGGGCAGGGCTTGTGTGATCACCCGTAGGGCCTGTTTCAGCGCTAGCCATCACTATTGGCTGCCGGAACTGGATGGGGCAGAAAATAAACGCCGCTTTGGCCCCTGCAGCCAGGCGCCWGGCCACGGACACAACTAYGAACTAATTGTGTTTATGGAAGGGGTGCTAGATGCTGATGGCATGGTGCTCAACCTTTCTGAGGTGAAGCATGCCATTCGCGCAGAGGTAACGGATCCCTTGGATTTCCATTGCCTAAACAACACTTGGCCTGAATTTGCCGTGGAGCAAAGGGCAGAGGCGGCCCTGCCCACCACCGAGTGGTTGCTTCATGCCATATGGCAACGCTTGCAACCCCTGCTCCCCCTTAAGGCCCTACGCCTTTACGAACAACCAACCCTTTGGGCCGATTATCTCGGTAATGCAATGGAAGCTTTTCTCACGATCCGCACCCATTTCTCCGCTGCCCATCGCTTAGCGCGGCCGGAGTTAAGCCAGCAAGAAAATGAACAGATTTACGGAAAATGCGCCAGGCCCCACGGCCATGGCCATAACTATTTCCTTGAAGTAACCGTGCGGGGACAGATCGATGCCCGCACTGGCATGGTTTGYGATTTAGCGGCATTGCAAMAGCTGGTGCAGGATTTAGTTGTGGAACCTTTTGATCACACTTTTTTAAATAAAGATGTGCCGTTTTTTSTTGATTGTGTGCCCACAGCTGAAAATATTGCCCTGCATATATCCGATCGTTTAAATCAACCAATTGCAGCGATTGGAGCGGCGCTGCATARRATTCATTTGCAGGAAAGCCCAAATAATGCAGCTGTTATTTAYGCAGAAGCAGCGCTGGTGTGAGCCTGCGCTTAGTGCTGGCCCTAAGCCTGGATGGMCGCCTGGCGCCACCCCAGGGGGGAGCAGCCCAGTTGGGGGGCAGCGCTGATCGCAGATTGTTGGAGGAAGCGCTGGCTTGGGCTGATTGCTGCTTGATCGGCGCTGGCAGYTTGAGGGCCCACCGCAGCAGCTGTGTAATTCACCAGCCTGATTTGCTACAGCAAAGGWTGAGCCAGGCSAAACCAAGCCAGCCGCCGCTGATTGTGGTGAGCCGCAGTTGCACGCCRCTTGGCTTTGATCYCGATTGGCCTTTTTGGCAGCAACCCTTTAGCCGCTGGCTGCTGGCGCCATTTGAAACCAATCCAGMGCCGCTGCCAGATGGCTTTGAACGCTTGTTGCGCCTGGGCCCGTGGGCTGGCTTAAAGCARCAATTGGCGGCTGAGGGCCTTAAGCAAGTGCTGCTGTTGGGGGGGGCTCAGTTGGCGGCTGCCCTGTTGCAGGCGGATCAGGTGGATGAATTGCAGCTCACAATTTGCCCGCTGCTTTTGGGTGGTGATAAGCATTGGTTGCCAGCTGGRTTTGAATTGCAACCCCAGCGCTGGCAATTGCTGGAACAGCGGCCCATCGCTGGTGGAGAGCTGTTAGTGAGATATCAAATTCAGCGAAGCGGAAATTGTTGATCCCAGCTGGGGCGGGCCGCATCCATTAATTTGCTGATACAAGTGGCTGCCACCTGCATACTCACGGGGCCTGGCTTACCAGCTAAGGCCTCKGCTGCCACCTGCAGCATGCTGCCATTGCGTTCAATCTCTTGCACAACGCAAACGCTGGCGGGCCTTGCGATATCGCTGCAAAGCCCCTGCAAGCCAGATAAACCGTTTTCAGCTTTACCCAAAGCTTTTAAACATTCGCGGGTCATGTGGGCTTCCACTTGGGGACGCACAAGGCTGAGCAAACTGCCGCCGCCAAAACCAGGCAATTGCATAAACAGAATTGGGATTTGCAAAACCATTAAAAACATTTTTACTAATCCSCAATTGGGCGCAGCTTGTTTTGATCATCGCGCAATCCCGCAGGGAACGGCAATCTGATTAGCTTTTGCAGAAGCTCCTAGGCCAACTGTGACGCTGGATTCAGCATTGGAGGCCCGCTGGCACCGCCAACTGGCCGAAATACCCCAGCAGCAATGGGATCAGTTGGTGCAGCAATTTGAATTGCCCTTCTACCGCTGGCATTGGCTGGAGGCGCTGGAGCGCTCCGGCAGCATTGAATCAAAACAGGGTTGGCAGCCATGCCATCTCAGCCTGTGGCGTGCTGATGCACTGATTGCAGTAGCGCCCCTCTATCTCAAGGGCCATAGCTATGGCGAATTYGTGTTTGATCAATCYTTTGCCCAGCTGGCAGGTCAGCTGGGTTTGGCCTACTACCCAAAATTGGTGGGAATGAGCCCCGTTAGCCCCGTATTGGGTTATCGCTTCTTTTTTGCATCTGGGGAAAACCCMCAGGAATTAACAACGCTGCTGCTCGAATTAATCGATCGCTTTTGCGAACGCAATAAATTATTGAGTTGTAATTTTTTATATGTTGATCCTAATTGGCAGCCCTATGCAGAAGCTGCTGGTTGCAGCAGTTGGTTGAATCAACAAAGCCTATGGAGCAACCCAGGCTACAAAGATTTTAATGGTTATTTGGCTAGCTTTAATGCTAATCAACGGCGTAATATAAAGCGGGAAAGGAAGGCGGTGGCGGCCGCAGGTATTGTGATTACGCCATTAAGTGGTGATGCAATAACACTRCCCTTGTTGCAAAGAATGCATCGCTTTTATGAAGACCACTGCCGCCGATGGGGCATGTGGGGTAGTAAGTATTTAACCGARGATTTCTTTATATTAGCAGCGCAGCAATTAAGTGAATATCTGGTTTTATTTAGTGCCCATCCCCAAGAAGCTGATCCATATAAGCCCCTGGCGATGAGCCTATGCGTGMGGGAGGGTAATAGTTTATGGGGGCGTTATTGGGGTTCAGATCTAGARCTTGARAATTTACATTTTGAGGTTTGTTATTACGCGCCYATTGAATGGGCCATCGCTGAAGGTATTCAGCAGTTTGATCCAGGGGCCGGYGGTAGCCATAAACGCCGCCGTGGTTTTGTGGCACGGCCCCATGCCAGCTTGCACCGTTGGTATGAACCGCAATTTGCTGGGTTGATAAAACGCTGGCTGCCGCTTGCAAATGGGCAGCAGCTCCAGGAGGTGGAAGCGATTAATGCTGAATTGCCMTTTAGTGCTGGGSTAATACCGCTCCAGGGGCAGAATRGACCGATATCGAGCAGCAGCCATGGCAACATTTAGCCCAGAGGAGCGCATGCGCTTAGATGCACAGCTATCCCAGCGAACGATTCAACTAGATCCCARYGGCTATGTGTTRATCAAGCTCGATCGCGAGAAGGGAGAACTAATCGTTGAATGGTTTAGCAATGGCATCAATGAACAGGGTTTAGCMACCAACCCTGAAACCGGCGAAGTATTGGCATGYAAAGGCAGTGCCCCCAGGGAGCCAATTAAAATATTTAAGGSTCGAAGTGCTAAAGAATTAGGTRTTGSCTTAACTGAAACAAATGAGCAACCATTTATTTCCAAATTAGACCATGCCCTATACATAGGCCGTGAGCTACAGCGGGCGGAAGCCTGCTTGGAAAATGGTAAAGATTATGTGCAGGATTAAACAGTTTGCAACTCGCGATTGCTTTCACTGTTGGTTTCTGTTGCGCTAACCGCTGGCTCAAGCGGTAGGGCTGCCATTTGATCTTGGATTTCCTTAGTTACAACACCGCGATATTCTTGGAAGTGTTCATTGTGGGCAAGTACCACGAGGAATTGCTCAAGMAGTTTTGGATTGCGCATGGCGATAATCGCAAGCGATTTCCAGAAGCGGAAGCGGGTATTGCGTTTGAAACCTTGGCGCCAYACAACAATCGATAGTGCCCTTATGTCTGTGAGRCTAGGCAAGCTGGATTGATCGGATTTTTCTGCTTTATAGAAAGCGTGCCAGCGGGGTTTACCCATCTTTARRTAGTAGTGGGTAACACGATCTATGTAGGCATTTGGTTCATAGAGTTGACAAAATGCTTGTACGTATTCATTGGCAATTTCACGAATCGGCCGTGTGGGCACAAAATTCAATAGGTTGGTTTGATTCACGCCTTTAGCGTCTGCTTTTTCTTGGATTAARCGCCCTTCTTTCTCAAGCCGATGCCATAGGCCTGTGTTTGGTAGGGCTTGCAACATGCCCATCATTGCCGCTGGTATGCCAGTGAGGCTCACAAAGCGCACAATGCGATCACCGGCGCCAGCCTGTTCACCATCAAAGCCAATGATGAAACCTGCCATCACGCGAATGCCATAGGAGGTGATGCGATCAACCGCTTCCTCCAGGGAACTGCGGGTGTTTTGATGCTTGCCCGCCACCGACAAACTCGCCTCATCTGGAGTTTCAATGCCAAGGAAAACCGATTCAAAGCGGCACTCGGCCATCAATTGCAGCAGCTCCTCATCAGCTGCGAGATCCACCGATGCTTCTGTTGCAAAACTGAAGGGATAACCCCTTTCACTGAGCCATTCGCGCATGGCGGGCAGCAGCAACTTGGCATTGCGCTTATTACCGATGAAATTATCGTCTACTAAAAAGATCGAACGGCGCCAGCCCAAGTCGTATAGCGCTTGCAGTTCAGCTATTAATTGCTCAGGATTTTTGGTGCGTGGTTTGCGGCCATAAAGCACGATGATGTCGCAAAATTCGCATTGAAATGGCCAGCCCCGAGAGAACTGCACACTCATGGAATCGTAGGCATCAAGCTCAAGTAGATCAAAGCGTGGAACCGGGGTGGAAGTTACATCTGGTTTTTCGCCATTTGAACTAAACCTGCCGTTGGTGTCACCCCGTTCAATTGCTTCGATAAACATCGGCAGGGTGATCTCCCCCTCATCAAGCACCTTGAAATCAGCCAGATTTAGTTCAGGGGCGTCAGGGGTGGAGCTGGCAAAAGGGCCCCCAACCGCTACGGGTAGGCCCCGCTCCTTTGCCTTGGCAATTTGAACCGCCATATCCGATTTCTGCACGATCATTCCGGAGATCACCACCAGCTCCGCCCAGTTCCACTCCTCTTCCGTTACCTCCCTCACATTGCGATCCACCAGCTTCATCTGCCATTGCTGCGGCAGTAGGGCAGCAACCGTTACTAAACCCAAAGGTGGTAAGAGCACCTTGCGGTTAACCAACTCCAGGATCTTTTCGTAGCTCCAGAAGGTTTTGGGGAACTCTGGATATACAAACAGGGTGCGCATGGCAGCAACTAGCGCCTTAGTGGTGAAACCTTAGTCGGTTTGATCGCTATGCAGCCCCGCTTCTGCTGTAATAGTTGCTTAATTGAGCTGCCGCCATGGGTATCGCCTTCTATTTTGGCTTTCTAGCTGCTGGTTTAACCGCTGCGGTGGTGCTCACCAAGCTGCTGAAGGGAATCAAGCTGATCTGAGCGCAGTGCTAATCGGCCAGCACTAGTTTTTGCTTGCCGTGGCGCCACAGTTCAGCCATCGCAAGCCCCAGGCCAATGGTTCCAAGCAGGGCGCAGCACCAGCTGAGGCCCCATTCCATTGTTATGCCAGCTGCCAGCAGGCCACTGAGGCCGCCGCCGCCAAGAAATGCGATCTGGGCAAGCCCCGCCATGCGCCCCCGCAATTGGGGTGGWGCCCCCACTTGGCAGATCAAATTTGCACCCGATAGCAGCACTGCCGTGCCGGCGCCAATGGCGAAGGCCATCGCCAAACTCCACAAGGGTTGGCCGCCAATGGCAAGGCCGAGTTGTCCTARGGCTGTTACCAAGCCGCAACTACCCAAAAGCAGCCCTGGCCTTTGGCTTAACCAGAGGCTATGGCGTTGCAGCACTAGGCCGCCGCTGATGCTGCCAGCAGCCAGGATGCTGGTGAACAAGCCCAAATCCTGGGGGCTAGCACCCACCAATTTGAAGGCCATGTAGGGGGCTAACCCGGGGTGAAAAAATCCAACTAAACAAAACAATGCGGTGAAACCAAGCGCTTGCCTAAGCGGTATGCCACAGCCGCGCCAGGCGGCGCCAAGGCTGGTGCCCATGGCGTGGCCACTGCGTTTTTCCTGATCGCGGCGGGGGTGCAATAGCCACACCACCGTTGCTATGGGTAAWAGGTAGGAGCTGGCATCAAGCAATAAAGCAAGGGAAGGGCCGGTGAAGGCCACCAGCCAGCCGCCAATCGGTGGCCCCACCAACTTGCCCACGTTGAACACCACAGAAAAACTTGTGAGGTATGCGCCAAGCTCCTGGGGGCTATCCACCAGTAGGGAGCAATATTTATTGCGGGCGGTGAGCTCATAGGCACTTGCTATGCCCACCACCAGGGTGCTCAGCAGTAGCAGCAAGGCTTGATTCAGGCCGCTGCTGATRGGGATGGCTATGGCGCCGAGGCTGCCGCCGGCCAACAGGCCCCATTGGGCCCACACCAGCACCTTTTCGCAGCCATGGCGATCGGTTACCACCCCTGCAGGGCCACTCACCAGCAAAGTTGGCAGTGATAGCAGGGCAAAATGCAGGGCMAGCACCAGGGGATTGCTGGTGCCATTCATCAACACCCAACCCTTTGCGGTGAGKCCGGCAAAGGAACCGGCGGTGCTAAGGCCTGATGCCCAAAGAAAAATTTGGCGTTGCTTACGTAGCGGCGGGTTTGATCTACCCATCAGGAACGCCTTGCGGCGTTCTTTTCGTTTTCCAGCATCGCTTCAATACCCACCACTTCACCCTCAAGGTCGTAAACGCTAGCGGCGGTAATGCGCACGGGCACCATGGTGCCCGGGGCGGCGCTAACGCCATTGCTGCCGGGGTKAATGCGCACTTCGCCATCCACATCAGGGGCAAACCTTAAGCAGCGGCCAATTAATTCACCGCTKGCTGGATTTTCCTGYTCGATCAACACATCAACGATGCGCCCCACCCAGGCGCTGTTGCATTCAGCGCTGATCTGCTGCTGGATTTCCATCAAACGGCCGCGACGCTCCTCGGCAATGGCAGCTGGCACTTGATCAGGGAGGCTGGCGGCGGCGGTGCCAKCCTCCGGCGAGAAACAAAACACACCCACATGATCGAAGCGTTGCTCTTCCACAAACTGCAGTAGGTGGTTGAAATGGTCTTCTGTTTCACCTGGAAAACCCACAATGAAGGTGGTGCGCATCACGGCATCTGGCAATTGGCTGCGGATGCGTTTAATCAATTCAGCATTAACGCCCGCCTGCCAGGGGCGGTTCATTGCTTTTAGTAGTTCTGGATGGCTGTGCTGCAGGGGCAGATCAAGGTAAGGCAACACATTTGCCACCTCGCGATAGGCGGCTAACACCTCAGGGGTAAGGCCGGTGGGGTAGGCGTAATGCACGCGGATCCAGGGGATTTCCACCTTGCCAAGGGCCCGCAGCAGTTCTGCTAGTTGCGGTTTGCCATAGAGATCAAGGCCATAGTTTGTGGTGATCTGGCTGATCAAGATCAGTTCTTTTACGCCTTGGGCCGCCAGTTGCTCAGCCTCGGCAACGATCGATTCAATCGTTCGTGAACGTTGATCACCGCGAAGTTTGGGAATGATGCAAAAGGCGCAGCGATAGTCGCAACCTTCAGCCACTTTGAGGTATGCAACTGCCTCRGAACTGGTGCGGTAGCGGGGTAGATGTTCATCGGCCACAAAGGTGGGCACRGCACTTACACGATTTACCCTTTCGCCTGCCTCCACCCGCTCGAGCACCTCAACGATGTGTTGGTAGTCGCCGGTGCCAACAATGGCGCGAGCTTCCGGCAACGACTCCAACAATTCCGCTTGGAAATGCTGGGCAAGGCAACCTGCAATMACGATTTGTTTGCCCTGTTCCGCCAGTTCCACCAAGGTGCGCACTGATTCCGTGCGGGCATCTTGGATAAATGAACAGGTGTTAACCACCACCACATTGGCTTCTGCTTCATCAGCGCTAACGCCATAGCCAGCCGCAGCAAGCAAACCAAGCATGTGCTCGGTATCAACGCGGTTCTTCTCGCAACCAAGGTGCGAGAAGGCAACTGTTGCTTTTTTGGTGATCAACCCTTCAGCGGCCATGGCAGCATCGGCCAACGTTTAAACCTAACCTTTGGCCGTTGCAAYACCCTGGCAACAATTATTCGAAACGCCAACAGCCCTAATTGGGGTATTGCATCTGCCGCCCCTGCCGGGTAGCCCCCGTTGGGGTGGAGATATGGAAGCTGTAAAACGCTGGGCATTGGCTGATGCTGCTGCCTACATGGGTGGAGGTGCCGCAGGCTTGGTGCTGGAAAATTTTGGTGATGGCCCATTTTTTGCAGGGGCGGTGCCAGCGGAAACCGTGGCGGCCATGGCAGTTATTGCCGCAGCGGTGGTGCCTGCCGCCCGTGGYTTGCCGGTGGGTATAAATGTGCTTCGCAATGATGGGGCAGCTGCCCTTGCAATCGCTGCGGCAAGTGGTGCCAGTTTCGTGCGCGTAAATGTGCTCAGCGGCGCAATGGTTACCGATCAAGGTTTGATTCAAGGCAGGGCCGCAGAATTAATGCGGCTTAAAAGATTACTAAATATCAATGATGTGGGGATATTTGCCGATGTGTTGGTTAAACATGCCTACCCATTAGCAGCACAGCCAATGGCAGAGGCCGTGGAAGATACGCTGCAAAGGGCTGGCGCTGATGCGGTAATAATCAGTGGAGTGGCAACTGGTTCCGCCCCCTCAATGGCTGATCTTGAAGCTGCCCGCGCTGCAGCACATGGTGCGCCAGTTTTGATTGGTAGCGGATGCAATAACCAGAATGCTGCTGATATGGCACCTTTGGTTGATGGGGTAATTGTTGCTAGTTCGCTKAAGTGTGATGGCCAACTTTTTAACCCAGTAGACCTCCAGCGGGTGCGRMAATTAAGGCAACTGCTTAATTAAAAACGCAGTTGCAGGCCGCCGCCCACATTCCAGAGGGGGCTGCTGCTGTAGAGCTCTGCGCCGCCTCTTGCATAGATAACGGTGTTGTTCGCAAAGGTGTAATTCAACTGGCCTTGGAGGCCAAGCCCACTGGTTGCCATCGATACTGGGCTATTGGGCACATTGCCAAGGAAACCCCGCTGCAACCAAGCCAACCTCAAAGCKGGGGTAAATAGATTTTTACCATCGCGCATGGGTGCTTTCCAAGTAACACCAAGATCTAGGCCGCCGATACTGCTATTAACTCCAGCTAAATTTAGGTTTGTRCTGCTTAATAGAAGGCTTGGTTCAAGCAGTTGGCTTTCAGAAAGTTTCCAGCGCAAGCCGCCTTGAATGGCSGCATTAAATGCAYTTCCGCTGCTGCTGGTGTGRTAACTACGAATGCCTATTAAATTGCTATTAAATATTTGAATTGGGCTGGTTCCAGTAACAGMGTCAATACCCAARGCCCCATCTAAAAACCAATCTGGCGTTTGGTATTGGGCGAAAATTCCACCACCGGTTTCCTGCAAATTAACGGAGCTGGAATTAAACCATCGGATGCCACCTGCCTGGATGTTTTGTTCGGCAATCCTGCCAAAAATACCAGCTCTAAAACGAGGTGTTATGGCGTAATCAAGTTTTAACCCAGCYGAATAGCCACCTGTTAATTTGCTTGATCCATAACCATTTGCCRCAGGCAGCAGSGTGCCGCCGCTKGTGCCGCCCCARGCCCGCAAACGCCAACCATCGCGCTCGCTGTAGTAGGCACCAGGATTATTAGCAAAGCGATAGGCCGGATCTGTGTTTATTTCAGGACCAGGCGCCACCAAATTGGCAGTGGCCGCCGGTATTTTTTGGGGCAGGGGCTCAAGCAGTTGTTGGCTGAAGATTTGCCARTTGCTGTGGGYGGCGATGGGGGCAAGATTGGTRAAAWYGCGGTTTATTTCCACCAGGGGTAATGYCGCTGCAGGGCTGCTGCTTGGCGGAGCAGGYAAAATCGGATCGGGGGTGCACACCTCACCGCCAAAGGGATCTGGGCAGGCGGCCCAGCTGGGCAGGGCGGAAAAACCGGTTAAAGCAAAGGAAATAAGCGTGAACCCACCACTAAGTAGTCGACTGAAAATTCTGTGTTGACCCATGAGTTGATCTTAGCTTATCTGGATATTAGCGAGTAATCCCTAATAGTCACCCCCCCCGTTAAAAKATAGTATTAATGGTATCTTTATAGTTGWCTTTATTWTTTGCTAATCCCCGTGGTGTAGRTTGGCTTTAGTTATTTTCAGWCAGTTTGGCGCCTTTACCATCTGTAAGCCTTCTAACTACGCCCCTTAATATTCTTTATGGCGAAACAGGCACCCTTGTTCTTAGTTTAAAAGAGCAGGCKGCAACYGGKTTTTCCCCTTGGCTTGAGCTCCTGGTGCCAGCACCTAGCCAGCACCTGGCYTTTGGAGCTGCCAGTTGGGCTGGTGGCAGCCTTAATGCAAATGTGYTCASTTTTGCTGGGCCTGAGCCCAGTGGTCCATACACCCTTAAGCACCCTTACACCGGTGAGTTGCTCAGGGGCAATAAGGGTGATCGCCTTTTAATTTGGAARCCTCCCGTTGGTAGTTATGCGGCAGATGCGCCGGCCCTTGAACTGCGGGTTCCYGTTGCGGTATCTGCCACAAGCCCCACATTGGGCAATGTTGCAATACAGGCAGGGGGCGGCTACGCCCTTGGCTCTGATSCYCTYGATAACAGCAATGTAGACATTCCAGTAAAAGCTGTTTCACAGCCAGGTTTAATAATTCCCCARGTTATTCAGCTGGATAAGGATCCACTAACCCCTGAATTTGAAACAGCTAGTGGCCCTAACTTTGCCCGTAAATGGCAAYTAAATATTGATGTGGCAGCAGGCCAAACYCTTAAGGATCTGAAAATCAATGATAACTTACCSCTMGGKCCAATYTATTTAGGTACCAATGCATTAGCTCAAAATTTAATTTCAGCTTCTGCMCTAATAGAAAAGCAGCCAAAACTTAATGCGGCTGTTACAGCRGCWAATAATGAGTTGATTATTAATTATGGAACGGTTACTGGCTCCACTGGTGATGTTGATCTGCAGGCATTGGYATCATTTTATATTCCCCAGGTTTTAAACCAGGCAACAGCRACGCCAATCACTTTTACAAATACAGCYAAACTKGCYGGGAAATGGACTAACCCGCCGCTTGGAAGCAGCGCTGATTTAGAAGTAGTTGATCAAGATGCCCAGCCTGAAACGATCACAGCAAAAGCATTAGCTATTCAAAAAACAGATGATAAACCTGAAACYTTWAGCCCTGATGGGCAAGAGCTGGCAGGGCAGGTTTTACCAGGGGAAACGATTGAATTTAAATTGGATTTTCAGATCTCAGATTATTTTGCCTTTGGTGATTTAAGTATTGAGGATATTTTRGGTGATGGGCTTAGCTACCTYGCTGGCACGGCTAAAATACAATTGCAAGAGCAGGGTGAAAGCCTCACAAATGGTGCATTTATACCCTATCTAGATCGCTATTTGGTTTCAACTAAAGACTATGAATTGGGCAAGGATAAGCTTGTTTTTAAGCTTTCAGAATGGCTAACTGGTGCCGCTCTTTCTAGGGCTGATAATGGCATATTGCAGGGTGGCTTGGTTGCAGCTAAGGCTGGTGCAACCCAGGGTTCGATTTTATTCAAGGCAAAGGTAGACGATCAATTTGTTGCGCCAAAAGCAGCAGGGTTAACAATTAAGGCTGCCGATACCCTGCGCAACGACGTAACTTTAAATGGCACCATCCAAAACTATATTGCCAGTTCTGCTAGCTTTGCACCCACAAATACAATCATTAAAGATGTAAGTGCGGAAAATTTAAGAATTTATCAGCCCACTCTTGAGAAAACAATTGTTGCCCGCAATGGCCAAGCATTTGTTGCT
>NZ_PXVC01000045.1 GCF_003011125.1 Synechococcus lacustris str. Tous
CTTTTTTGCTCCCTAATCGCAGTAGCAGCAATAAAGGCATCAGCATGCTTGCTGCAATGCAAAATCAGCAGTTCTGGTGGCAAGAAACAAAATTCAGGTTCCATCTGAACAATAAAAACAAGATGGAACCTGAATAAATGCCTAGTAGCAAACGGCCGTTATTGCTTTTGCTACCAGCTCATTGGTGGAAGGATTTTCAGATCAATCATCTTCTTCTTCTGTGCTTCCAACTGGCTTGAGGCGAATCTGCTTACGGCCAAGCTTGATATCAAAATCATCGCCGGGCTTTAGATCAAGCATTGCCGTGTAGGCCTTACCGATCAATAAATTGCCATTTCCCTGCACGGTTGCAACAAAGCTGAGCTTGCGGCCACCTTTACCTACCTGRCCGCCATCACCAAGGTTYACACCTTTRGCTTCTAGCAATGCYTCATAGAAGGCGGTGAAATTAAGCCTGTCGGAGCCATCCTTTTTTTTGCTTACGTAACCGCAGGATTTAACCAGAGCAGATTTAGAGCCGTCGCCAAATTCCTTAACAGCTGCCAGTAGTTCTGATCCAGTGAGCATGAGGTGAGCGATTTGGTGCAYTCATAATCTATCACTCTGCAAGTTATGTGCAAGTATCTGTTGATCAAAATGCCTGGGAGAGGCAATACAAGGCCTATGMTGGCTAAAATTACTTAATTGCCTTCTATTTCCATGGCGCTTAAAAAGCAACCCTCGCCGTTTGCCATCAAATTGCAAATTCTTGGCGCCGTATTGGTGCCTATGGSKCTCCTCGGCCTTTGGCTCCACTCCAAGGGYTTTTGGTAAACGCAATGGGGGCTTCAGTTAAGCGGCTGGATACTCAGGYTCACGCCCACGTTTAACTATGTTGAACKTGGTACGCACGGTTTCTAGGGGCTCTTCAAAGTAGTCCCAAGGATCAATATCCCTTATTAGATCTGTRTTAACACAACTGCCATGCTCCATACCCGCAAACATCCGTTCCGGATCAAGTTTTCCAAATTCACCGGGTATGAAYGGTGAAACACCAATRCCAAGTTCAAACTCYGCCATCGCAAACATTAAAACATCAAAGGGATCCAARCCTTCGAAACCCGCCTGGAATCCAATCACAGCGCCCTCCTCAGCTGCTGTTGTTCCGTATCCACCTAAAACATGGCAGCAGTCGTGTCGGAAAACAGGAATTGGTATGCCACCARTATCRCCRGGGTAATTAAAATTATTKCGATCGAGAAATTCCGAATAAGCCTTGCCAAAGCTTTCATCTGGGTAGTGTTTTAGTGATTCAAACCGCTTTAGAACTGTTTCATCACGCACACCGCTAAGCGCTTTAAGGGTTGCGGCAAACATTGGTAATCCACCAGCCTTCATCGTGGCTGCAACAGCATCGCGAACAAAGCTYCTGCGCATCAGGTCAAATCGAGTGGCCAGCATTCTTCCCTCCATCACATTGCGATAGGTATTAACGGGATTGGCCTCAACTTGAAATGCTTTTGCCGTTTGCTCCAGCAGGTTTAAAGCCGAGGCTGATGGCTCCCCATCAAACATGGCCACCAAAGTCATCCCCCGCAGAATGCGYTCACGCCATTCAGGATCTGGATCACAGTTTGTGATTGCTTTTGCCATCTCCTCKGGTTGGAGGCTCGGGAGATCATCAAGCTCTTTTTCAACCTTAAGCAGATGGTCTCGAATTGCCCGAATACCCGTAAGCGCCCGCTCTGATGGCTCACCTTTTAAGCGTGCAACCGTCATTAAAGAAGCCAAGCCGGCGTTTGCCAAACATTCGCGTAGGTTTGCGGAAAGCTTMCGGCTGGGGTTTATAGACATCTTTACGAAGAACAGCTGTAGTGGGAAACGCCTCCAGCACTAAAATACTCCTTGGGCCTGAGACGGTTGTATTTCGCGTTTAGTTCCGCTGATTGCTCCGTGTAGGGATTGCTGAATACCGCCTGCAGCTCTTTGATTAGGCTGTAATCAGCTTGGGCAGCTTTYTCATAGGCGGGAACGATCAGCCATTCGCGCCAAGTGTATTTAGGRTTAACCMTYTGCATAGCTGCGGWKGTTTCCTYTGGGTTGCCGTTGGTTTTGATCTCGTCGCGCCAGCGTTGCAGCCAATTTGTCCATTTACTTTTAAGCTCCTCYGGGCAAGGCAGGTAAAAGCTTTCCTGCAGAGCTGCAAATTGCTCTGGGAGTTCAGAAAGCTGCCGAAATAGGATGGTGTAGTCGGCTTTGGAGCTGAACATCAACTGAACCAGCTCATTTACAAGTTGAGCGTTGTAGTTGATTAAACCRAGCTTGCTAGCCCACATSGCTTCTATTTCCCTATCCATAACCTCACCAAATCCCTCTCGAATCAGATCCAATCTGGCTAKWGCATTGCTGTTGCCCTCAAGCAGCGGCCTTAGTGCTAACCAAAACATTTGGTAGTTGGCTTCAGCCGCWAGCGACTGGTTAAAGAAGCTGAAATGCTCACCGCCSCCGGTCCAGGGTTGAAATCTTGGCTCAAAGAGTTCGCAGAAACCAAATGGCCCATAGTCGAGGGTGWAACCACCAGCGGCGCAATTGTCGCTGTTGAAATTGCCTTGGCAGTAGCCAATCCGAATCCAGTTGGCTACCAATGCAGCGAGCCGTGCTCGAAATAATCTCGCCAGCTCTAYTACCTGATCGCTGAAATCCAAATTCCGATCAATTTCCTGGCGGTAGTTGCGTTCGATCARATGCATCACGATCATCTGCAGCTCGTTCAATGCATTTGGATGGGCATTGCTGCGAACCCTGCGGGCAAATAGTTCCAATTGACCCACCCGCAGAAATGATGCTGCCACCCTTGTGGTGATCGCCGCAGGGTTRTTCACCATGATGTTGGGATCAAAGGAACTGGAATTTGCTGAATACCAGGGCCTGCTTACTTGTTCGCTGTGCGACACATACAACGTTAGGGAGCGTGAGCTGGGAACCCCCAAGGCATGCATAAATTCTTGGGCCAAAAATTCACGCACGCTTGAGCGCAGCACAGCCCTTCCATCTGCGCCACGGCAATAGGGGGTGGGCCCACCGCCCTTTAATTGCATCTCCCACCGGCTTCCATTGAACAAGCCTTCAAACACAGATATGGCTCGGCCATCGCCGTAGCCGTTGCCGGTGCCAAATGGRCATTGTTGGATATATTCGCTCCCATATATCGATAGGGCATATCCGGTTGCCCAGCCATATGGGCGCATCGGCTCCTGCGCAACGCTGATATCAGCAGAAAACAAACGACTGAACTTTTCATTATTAACAAGCTCTTCGCTTAGCCCYAGTTCGTTGAAAAGCGTGCTGCTGTGGGCCACATATTCCGGCTYTGGAAGCGGSGTTGGCKTTACGGGCACATAGTGACCGCTGAACACCTGCCGTGGCCTGTGATCGTTGCCATCGCTAGTTGCTTGRGGATCTGCATTAAGCGAATCCAGCAGCGAATAATCAGCCTGTTGAGCAAACTCAGCAAAATTTGTTAGGTGCACTGGTTTTTTCTGAGTTTTGAGCTGCTTTGGCTAAGCAAAACCGYTAAGSTARSTATCTTGGCAAATAAGTAGCAACAATGGSCATAACTGTTTGGCAAGCAAGTGAAGCTGGTGSCAAATTGCAAGCTGCAGAGCGMCCACWGCTTGAGCCGGCTGCCAACGAAYTAGTGCTGGAGGTGTTGCATTGCGGTTTATGCCACAGCGACCTCTCRATGCTCAATAACCATTGGGGCWTAACTAGTTACCCACTGATACCTGGCCATGAGGTTGTGGGCAGGGTTGTGAGTGTTGGCAGCGCCGTTAACCCCGATGTGATTGGCGAGTTGCGTGGGCTTGGCTGGATCAGTGGTAGCTGTTGTCATTGCATTCAATGTCTTGGCGGTACGGGTAATCTTTGTGCGTCATTGGAGGCMACGATCGTTGGCCGTCAGGGTGGCTTTGCAAGTCATGTAACAGCCCATCAAGATTGGGCAATCCCCCTGCCCGAGGGCATTGATCCTGGAGTTGCCGGGCCTCTTTTCTGYGCTGGSATAACAGTATTTTCGCCATTAATCGATGAAGCGGTTTCACCAACAGCCCATGTGGCTGTTATTGGCATTGGCGGTTTGGGGCACATAGCCCTCCAGTTCGCCAGGGCCTGGGGATGTGAGGTAACTGCAATCACAACCAACTTATCTAAAACGGAGGAAGCAAAGCGATTTGGTGCCCACCAGGTGGAATCAATTGATCAGCTATCTAATTTGGCCGGTAAGTTCGACCTTATTATTAATACTGTTAATCATTCGCTTGATTGGGCTGYTGTGATGGCATCCCTTGCCCCCCTTGGGCGCTTGCACCAATTAGGAGCMGTTATTGAACCAATTCAAGTTGGTGCTTTTGATTTGATAATGGCAAGGCGTTCCATCACCGGTAGCCCCACTTCATCCCCAGCTAGTTTGCTRAAAATGGTTGATTTCTGTGTGCGTCATAACATTCGCCCGCAGGTTGAGCACCTGCCGATCAATCGTGTTAATGAAGCGGTTGAACGTTTGCAAAGGGGCGATGTGCGTTATCGCTTTGTTCTTGATCTAATTGGAAATTAACCTCTTCTATGAAACTAAAATTTAGCAAYGTTGATGAGCTGGAGGGTTTTCGTTTTAACMGCAATGACCATTGCCGTTTAGCGATTTTGGTTGATCCTGAGATGTGTGGGGGATCATTTACCTGGTTTCTGGAAATCCATGATCCTGGTGATCGCGTGCTTCGTGGTGAGGTGATCTTTCACACCGATGAAGGGGCGATCTTGGCCCGTGGTGGAGATAGTGTTGTWACACCTCCCGATGYTTCCCATGATTTTGAAAATCCGGGTCCGGGGCGCGTTTATTTGATTACTTTGCTAGCAAATGACGGCGGTGAGTTCGCCCGGCTAYTACGCGCTGGGGTGCCAACGCCGCTCGATGCTGAGGATCTAGAGGTATTGCGTAATMTTTAAATAGAATTTAGTTGCTTTGTATATGGATTTAATGTTTAAATGTTTTGTYTATTGTGCCAGCGGGGTGCTCAGGTGGCGCGTAAAGAACATAAACCTTGAGGGGYTTRTCGCCGATATTKATAATATTATGCCAGTAGCCACTTGGTATTAGAATTGCCCAGTCTGCCGATACTTTTTTGTCGAATGTCATTTTGTTCTTGGTTGCACCCATYACAACACGGGCATTACCCTCTTCAACACGTATGAATTGATCGCCMACATCGTGCTTTTCTAAACCGATTTCTTCRCCTGCTTTTAACGACATAACTGTTAGCTGAAGGTTTTTACCCGTCCAATGGGTGGTACGAAAATTTGTATTTAATGTTGTGATCTYATCAATATTAACTACCCACGGCWTTTTGCCGTTGTCTTTACCAAGCTCTGGTTTTGCAAGGGCTGAGCYAGCGGCMATCAAAACAAAAAAACCAACAGCAGCAATCTTTTTAAACATGCAASGTTTCCTTATCGGTAATTAGTGATTTACGCAACAACACTACTAGGCTGCACGTTTACTTTCACTTGAGCGGCAGCTGCATCCGCCTTGCGGCGTGCTTCAGTTTCATTGCTTCCACGGGCTAATGCCACTCCCATCCGTCTTTGGGGCCTTGCTTCTTYCTTGCCAAATATTAATATTTCGTTRTCAATTTCGGCTAGGGCTGCYTCGATGCCGCTGTAGCTAACAGGCGCWCCTAAACTATCAGCTAAAATTACACGGCTTGCTGCCGCTCCAAGGCTATTAATTGCTGGTATTGGTAGGCCAAATATAGCCCTTAAGTGTAGTTCAAACTGGCTAAGATTTTGTCCAACAAGTGTTACAAGGCCAGTGTCRTGGGGCCGAGGTGAAAGTTCTGAAAAAACCACYTCAAATTGTTKYGCTGYAGCTGAATTATCATCAGTGCGGCATAGGAAAAACTCAACCCCAAATAGGCCAGCCCCACCAAGATTATTGGTAATAGCTAATGCCATTTCTTTGGCTTTTTGCAAGCTCTCTAMGGGTATTTCAGCTGGTTGCCAGCTGCATTGGTAGTCKCCCCGTTCCTGTATRTGGCCGATCGGTGGACAAAATAGTGTTGGGCCRTTCCATTGCTTCACGGTTAAAAGTGTGATCTCCAATTCAAAATGCAAATATTCCTCAACTATTACTAAGTTGCTTTCRCCCCGGGCGCCTGCCATCGCGTATTYCCACGCAGCAGTGATTGCCTCTGGTGTATCCACCACACTTTGCCCCTTTCCGGAGGAGCTCATAACCGGTTTTACCACCACAGGCCAGCCGAGATCTTGTGCTGCTGCTGCTAATTCAGYGCTGCTCTTGGCATAGGCAAAGCGGGCAGTGCGTAGCCCTAATTCATCGGCCGCCAGGTTGCGGATTCTGTTGCGATTCATCGTTACCGCCGTGGCCCGAGCTGTTGGGATAACGGTGATCCCTTCTGCCTCAAGTTCACTAAGGGCATCAACCGCTAAAGCCTCAATTTCTGGAACAACCACATCCGGTTTATGGGCGCGKATAACTGCCTTCAGCGCGTTTGGATTGCCCATCGCCACCACGGCAGCTTCATCTGCCACTTGCATAGCCGGTGCACCCCCATAACTATCMACTGCAATTACGCGGCAGCCAAGCCTTTTTGCAGCTATTGCCACCTCCTTGCCCAATTCGCCACTGCCAAGCAGCATCAGAGTGCGGGGAAGAGTGAAATCGCTAGCTGGATTCATCATTAGCCGATGCTTTGATCTTTCTACTTAAACCCCACCCAGCTTGTATGCAAACCCAGCCTGATCCGATCTGGACCCGTCGTTTGAACCTTGGGGAACAGGCTGCATTGATGCAYAAATCACCGATTTTGGCTGATGTTCGTTTTGCCGTTAAGGATTTGATGGCGTTGAGGGGGTGTGTAATGGGTTGTGGTAACCCCCATTGGGCAGCCAAACAGAACGTATGTAATTCAACAGCTCCTGCCTGCCCGGTGTCAACTACGTAGGCGGCTGGCGTCAATTACGTAGGCGGGTAGGAGCCCCCAACCCCCTGCCATGGCAGGGGGTTGGGCCGCGCTGCCTTTGGGGCTCTGTTGGCGGGTAATTGACGCCTGGTCACGACGCTAAACGCCGTGCCCGTTTGCGGCGGTAGCTCTCGCCATTGATCTGGATGATCGTGCTGTGATCCACAAGCCGGTCCACCGCTGCCACGGTCATGGCGCTGGTTGAGAAGACGTTCTCCCACTCGCTGAACGGCTGGTTGCTGGTCACCAGCAACGACCTGCGCTCGTAACGGTGCATCACCAGCTCAAACAGCACCGAGGTCTCGGCCTCGTCCTTGCGGACGTAGCCAATGTCGTCAATGACGAGCAGGGCATAGCGATCGAGCTTGTTGAGCGCCTTGGCCAGGGTGTAGTCAGCCTTGGCGCGTTGCAGCTCCTGCACCAGCGTCGTGGCGGTGAAAAACCGCGCTGAGCGATCCAGGCCGATCAGGCTGCGGCAGATGCCCGCTGCAAGGTGGGTTTTGCCCACGCCACTGGGGCCAAACAGCAGCAGGTTTTCGGCACGGTCAAGCCAGCCGGTGTCATGGGCCAGCTGCTCGATCTGTGTCCTGTTCAGGTCAGGGTTGGCGTCCCAGTCAAGGTCGGCCAGGGTTTTGGGTACGGGCAGCTGGGCCTCATGCAACAACCGCCGCAGCCGTGCTTGATGCCGCTGCTGGTGCTCCTGCTCCGCCAGCACGTAGAGGTAACTGGCTGGCGTCCAACCGTCGGCTTGTGCCTGCTGCTCGGCTGCCTGCCACTGGCTGCGGAACTGCGCCAGTTTCAGCTGCTTGAGAAGGGATGGCAGGGCACTCTCCAGTGCCGGCCGGCTCGGTGGCTCGGCCCAGGAGTTCGTCATAGCTGCTCAGTTGGTGTTCTGGAATCTGGAGTTGGGGCAGGGCCGCCAGGCCCCGCGGCGGCCGCAGGCCGTAGTGCTCGCGTAGAGCTGTGAGGTTGATGGCGCCGCTGCGCAGCTGACGCCGCAGATACCGCTCCACACCGACCAGGTCATCGCTGCGGGCGGCCACATGGAGGGCGTCGACCATGACCTTGGCGGCCTCATCCGGTGGCAGGGCCGCCAGCAGCTGACGCCACAACTGCCGCCAGCTCTCGCCAGGGATGAGGTCGTCCTGCAGCTGGGCGCGCAGCAGGGCTCTGGGTTTACGGCGCAGGCTCTCGATCACATGGCGGAAATCAATGCGCCGCAGTGCCTTCTGACCCTTTTGGCCGTGCAGCCGCGGCAGGGTTTCAACGAACTGACTGCGCAGGAACAGATCCAGCCGGTCATGGCGCAGGTGAACCGTCAGCTGCTGACCGATCAGCCGTGAGGGGACGCTGTAGGTGACCTGCCGCACCTCGATCGTGCTGGTGCTGCGCACCCGCACCACCAGCGGGTCGTAATCGGCAAAACGCTCGATGGGCAGCGGCTGCAGGTGCAGCTGCTCGATCTCGAGCCGTCCTTTGACCTCGGTGCGGCTGTTGAGCGTGGCGCTGACGCATGCCACCAATTGCCGGTACTCCGTCTCGGTTGAAAAGTCGCGGCTGCCGCGCTGAATCAGCTGCTGCTCCAGCCGGTGTTTCCAGTGCCGGTGCGGGCCCTCGATCGCTCCGTTCTCGTGGGCCACGCCGCGGTTGTTGCGCGTGGCGATCACGCCCAGGTGGGCGCAGAGCTCGCGATAACGGCTGGTGTAGTCGCCGGCGTAGCTGCCGTCGCGGTTGCGAAAGCAGGCGCTGAGGCTGTCGGTGCGGTGCTCAGCCGGCACCCCGCCGCAGGCTTCCAGAGCGTTCTGCAGCGCCTCGGCCAGGGCGACAAAGCTCTCACCGCCGTGGATCACCTCCACATGACACCAACCGGAGTAGGGAAGGCGGAAGTGGAACAGCCGGTGCTCGAGCACCGCCCCGGCGATGGTGATCGGCTTTCCCTTGAGCAGCGTGAAATCGGAGATGCCCGTCACACCGGGTTGGTGGTGCTGCATGAACATCACCTCCTGAGCAGGGCCATGCAGCGCTTTCCAGTTCTCCACTCGCCGCTGCAGGGTGCGCTTGCGCCGGTACCACTCCTGATCGGGAAAGGTCTGCTCCAGGTGCAGCAGCAGGGTCTGAGGCTCCAGCTGCGGTGCCTTCTCAAGCATCGGCACCAGCACGCTGTCCCAGACGCCGGCAAGAGGGTCAGCGCGGGTGCGCCAGTTCCGGCCAATCTGCTGCTGTTGAGCACTGGCCTGCAGCTCACCACGGTCAATGCGCTGGGCGCTGCGCACCGAAATGCCGACCGCATCAGCAGCCACCTGCTGAGCGAGGCCACTGGCCCGTTTGGCCATGTACCGCTCCTTGATCCGCAACGACAGAGGGGCGGGCATCGCTGGAGCTCCAGACCGTGATCGGAGCCCTGTTGTCGCGTCCTGAGACCCGCCTATCTAGTTGGCGCGACCCGCCTACCTAATTGTCGTCAAACAATCAAGGACAGTAAAGCCACGTCTACTGCAGGTTTAGCCTCACCTCATCACGCGCTGACATCGGCGACTTGCTCCTGCACCAGTTCAAGCACAAACGGCAGCGTTGCCTACTAATCGGCTGCATATGCCGCAGACCTCAAGCCGCGGGTTGAGCATCTGTGTTGACTAACTCATCAGCCAGAAAAGTAAATGAACTGATGACAGAAAGAGGTTTAGACCTTGCAGCGCTTCGTCATGCTCCACCACAGCTGTGCTGGCTGTCTGGAAGTGTCCAGCTCTCGCTGGTTCTGAGGTTGGTCGTTCTGTAGACCCTTCCTCTCTTGTCACTAGGTCTGGCGTGGGAGCAGTCAGGAATGAATATCAGGCACATTCTGACTTTGTCGTCGCGCCTGCTTCTGTGGATCGCGCCGACGGTCTCATAGGAGACCTGGTAGCCGCCATTGGTGAAGGTACTGCTTGAACCTGAGCCAGGGACAGGGATATACACCTCATTAGCATCCACAGAAGCAAGCCTGTAGTTGATTTCTTTTACAAATGTCTCTGAGCAGACACCAATCTTCCTGSGTAACACTGCTGCGACAACCTCAGAAGAAAGCAGCACCATGCCTAACAATGCCGACAGGGTMAGTCTCCTCATTTTGAGTTYCCATCTTTACTTAAAAKATAGYGCTCGTATYCCCCCTGGCAGGAAAGATGTCACCCCTGTTAATTGAAACCTTAGTGGATACCTTTATCAGCAGAACCTATAACTCTTACTCCTCCGCCATGTGATTCAGCGCAACAACCCTTACAGCCCATTCTTCTGCAATTTCAGGCTCAGAGAATAGCTGTCAGGGTAATTGTCAAGGCCGAAACGTCTAACAATAAAACTTAAAATAAGCGGTATTTCAGCATTAAAGCTATTGGCAAGCTTTTAGTTGCAGCGAAAGGATTCATATGCAGTTGGCTTCTAATGATTTGGTATGGATTGATAAATTATTAGAAACGCTAGCAACAAGCTTCCAAGTAACCTTGGCATGGAAGGCGTAGAATGCTTCCAAAGGTTGACATCTTTCCTGGCGGCTACTGTAGGTTTTATGTTCTAGTCAAAACTTTCTATCATCACGTCCTCCAAGTAAATCTATAACTCTTCCTCATCGCCAATAGGCATCGCCACTACCCTTACRGCACATGCTTCTACGATTTCAGCCCAGCGAATAGCTGTTCGGGTATTTGGCATGGGCGGGATATACRGCAAGAAAGCATGATATACACACTCTTTCATTATTAAAGCTGTGAAAATGCTTTTACACGCCTTATTGGATAATAAAATTGTTGATTATGATGCTGTCTTTGCTGACAGGTAGGAGTCCTGATGCTGTTGGCTCAAGTGCATTTTGGTATGTATTGTTAAATAAAAATCCTAGAAACAAGACGCCACGTACTTTTAAATAGGAGGCATAAACGCCTCCAAAAGCTGTTCCCCTTTCCTGTAAGTCACCGATCACAGGGGGCTTCACGCTCAGAGTGGTGAAATTTTCAGGGCTTCTCAAAATGCTGGCTTATCAAGAGAAGGCAGAACACTGCCAGATTCCTGATCTTGCCGCTACGGAGGGGCGCCCAAACCGTCGCACGGCAGGGCCGTGCGCAGCATGGGACGTCCCCCCTCCGCTGTGGTGGTGGGAGAGTAGATAAACGTAACTACGGCGATTACGGCCTAAACACCCCTACGCCACTGAGGTATTGCCTGCCGMAACTGCTGCCAATACCTAATCGTTATTTATCTAGAGAGTAAACTGATACTCTTGAATTGAATCAAACCAGCTTGCAACGGCCGAGAATTTTTGTACCTTGGTATCAATAAGGCTTGAATCGAAAAGCTCTTCAGGTTCTGGCTCTCGCGTTTTAATGTATTGGCGCAATTTGCCAGAGACGCCATAAAGCCGCAGGTGTTTCATTTCTGAATTGAAGGCCGGCAACAGCTCGCCAAGACCAAGCAGGTCGGTTGCCTTAGTTGTGTACTTTGCCGCTTCGAGTATGGGTGCAATGTTTATATCTCGCTGCGTCACACCAGGCTTTGACTTTGCTTTTCTAATGTCGATAATTGGCGTGTAATCAAGTCTGGCCGCCATTTGCCATTCTTGCTGCCATTTTAATTGAGTCCAATAGTCCCTGCTCCAGTAGGAGGGGCGTACAAGTAAGAGCGCATGGATGTGCGGATGCAGGCTTGAGCCTAATAGTGGGCTACCTAGACGCAATCCCTTGTTAACAGTTACTTCAGTGCGTCGAAACCAGGCACGCCCAGGGAATCCTCTAATGAGTGTTAGACGTTTAAATGCTAAGTGCATCTGTTTTATGGTGTGTCTAAGTTCATAGATCTGGCAGTTTCTTACCGTAAGAGTGAGAAATATTGCTGAGCTCTTATTTTGTTCAATATGGTACGCCTCCAGGCCTTTTAGGAGTCGTGCCCTCCACGTTCTTGTCCGTCGCCACTCGCAAAATGGACACAACCTTCTGTTGCACAGCAGCCCATTGACAATGCTGGGTACCCCCAGTTGTTCGTTGACTAGTTCAAACTCAAGATTCAGTCTGCGTGCACAATTGGCGATCGCAGATGCTGTATCTCTCGTGAGGGGATCTTGATGTAAGCACATCGCAACGGCTCTGTTGAAGCGCCGATGTCGATTAAGAGAGACCAGTGGATCGCGGAGAGTGCTGGCGGACAGTGCAGTGCCATTCGCTACCTGCAATGATCGCAACCACTACTTGTAGCTTTCTTTTACCACAAAGCTCATGACAATGCATCAGAGGGGGAAAAGCTGGGAGCTTTCTCCAATTTGCTCTGCTAGTCCACATCCTTCGCAACGTGTTGGAGATCAAGACCGGCCGCAAGCAGATCTTGAATCCCATTGCTAACGGCAAAATTAATATTTGCAAAAAATTTTCAGCCAAGAGTCTCTTTGATTAAAGTAGCTACTCGCTCAATAAGTGCACATACACGCCACTCTCGTTGCCTAGTTCTGTAGCAGCTTGCGCCACCATCGAGTGATGGGTGAAGACCAATACCTGAAAATTTTGGGCAAACTCGGCCAAAACTTCAAGGCAAGCCTTGCTGCGTTCATCGTCAAACCCAACCAATATGTCGTCGACAACGAAAGGCAGCCGCTCTTGTTGCTCCCCTTGCAGTTCTATGGTCGAAAGACGTAAGGCCAAAAAGAGCTGATCACGGGTACCTTCACTCATTCCATCAACACCAACCTCAGTCTTGTCAGGGCGAACTCCTAGTAAGATTGGTTTACCTTTCTCATCGATTTCATCGCGCAGACCAGAGAAAGAACCCAAGGTCATTTTTTTAAACAACTCACTGGCACGCCTCAGAACAGGCGTCTGATTATTCCTCTGATAGATCTCTATTTGCTCTTCTAGAATAAGTCGGGCTATGGTGTAGCGGAGGTATTGCTCTGTATCTGGGATAATGCTTGCCAGGAGCTGCTCGGCTAGCTCTGAGGCTTCAGCAGACTTGGATGAGCCGTCAACGGCGTGGATCTGAACAAGAAACTCTTTCCTACTATCGCGCATTACGTCACGCTCGGTCGCAAGTTCTAAAAGTTTGGACTGCAACTTAATAAGTTGGTCGCTCGCTTGATCTGCATCTAATTCCAAAGCCTCAGTCTCTAGCTCAGTGATGCTGTGGCCCTCCCCAAATTGATGAAGGTGCTGCTCTAACTCCTTTACTCGGTGAGCGCGCTGCCGTTTCAATATTGAACTTTCCTGTACTGGAAGAATCTCTTCATCACTTGAAACACCCGCCTCAGTTCTTAGGGCAGCAAAGGATTCATCTGCGATTTTGATGTCCTCGCATGCCTCAGCGACTTCATCCTCAAGCTCATTGATCTGGGTTCGAAGCTTTTCTAGGGTGGCGGCATCGGCCTGAGCCCTGGCCAGTTGTTTAACCAAGTTCTGGGTCACTTCTGCTGGATTGGCGTCTCCCATCTCAATTCCAATCCTCTTAGCGACAAGAGAAACGGCACACGAGAAGCGCTCCTCGTCCTTATTCATGCCATAGATACGCTTATGAGCGATGTCTGCCTCCTTGAGTTCATCGAAAAGCTCTTCTAGCTTGTCCATGGTTTCCAGTGCCAGCTCAGGCTGCGGGGTTGTCCCAATACCCAAGCCGTCAACTGCCTCTGACCAGCTAAAAACCCATTTCTTATCTTCATCTTTCACCTGCAGAAGATCTTCATTCGCATTCCCGATCTGGATATCAAGCTTGTGCAGGACAGCCTCGATCTCCCCTTCACGCCTTTGCTTGTTCTGCTGTTGAGCAATGATTTGTTCGGAGCGCTCAAGAAGTAACTCCAGTTCACTTGACTTGTTTTCCTGCTGATATCCCAGTTTCTCAAGCTCCGCAATGAGTGTTCCAAGGTGCGAAGCCCGCATTGCTTCAAGCGAACAAACATCAGACTTTGCTGTTTCAAGTTGTACGACTTTCTGGAGAAGCTGCTCTACACGCTGCAGCCATTCCTTCATCTCCTTGGGAGTACCTATCTGGCTAGAGATCCCCTGCCAAACAACATGCCATTCGTCTTCAAGCTTGGTTCGGGTGATGGCAATATCATCAAGTTGGCATTCAACCTTGGAGATCAGATCTTTCCTGGTTTGAATCTGGTCTTCTATAAAAATGCGCTCTTGTACTTTCTGTGCGTCCAGGCGCAACCTGTCAGCGGCATCATCGGCGTCACACACAGCCTGTTCGAATACATCGGGGAGATATCTGCTGCCTGAGTACTCAGTGGCAGCAGCACCGATGTCCACTCCATCAACATAACTGCGGCGAATTAACTTCCAACCTCGCTCCCGATGTTCGCGAGCTTCCTGCAACTCATGAAGAGTGGGTATTTCGCTTGAGCGAAGTAAAGTTTTCAGATTGTCCTCGGCCTTGCAGAGCTYCTCACTCGCCTCGATTTTGCGTCGATCAAACTCTCGCATCTGCTCATCCAGCTGATAGTAATTCTTCTCGAATTTGTCTAAAACAGCTATCTCGGGCATATAAGAGCCGGTGAGTTTCTCCAGGCCACCGTCGAACCGACCGAGACGAGACAACTCACGCAAGCAGGCATTCTCTAGATCACTTACTGTTTCGCGTGCTTTGGTGAGCATCGTTGTTAGATCGCCTGACTTGCGTGCATTGAGTGTTGCGCTCTTTAGCGAGCTCACATCTTGCCCAGGCCCAGCAATGGCATGTAGCTCCTGCTCATGGCTGCTCTTATCGTCGAAAAGTCCTCGCAGTTTGCTATCAAGCTGTCCGATTTTTTGCTTCAGAAGACTCGAGTCCTGCGCTAATTTGGCAATAAATTTTTTTCTGTTTAGGAGTGGCTTCAGGCTCTGTACGGTCTCCAGGTTGAGGTCAGGGCGAATTCCTGTGAGCAGATCTTCGGCTGCATTGCGATGATCGCGACGCTTCGCATCTTGTCCAGGCTTGTCCTTGATCGATTTCTGAACAGCGCCTAACTGAAGCTGAAGGTCTTCGATAGCCCCCTGATTGTCCAAGAGACCTTGAGGCACATTGAGACCTTTAGCCTCTTGTTGATACCTCTCAAGCTTGGCGCTCGATTTCTGTAGACGTTCCCGAGCATGCGCCATTTTATCGAGAGCTCCTTGCCGGCGAGCGCCAAAATCTTCTGGGAGCAAAACCAAATCGCACTGGGCAGCTAGAAGATCAAACAGTTCACGGCGTTCTGACAAGGAAGCCGCTACCCGGTTGAAACGTTCAAGCTTGCTCTTACAAGGCCTGGCCTCTGCAAGCTCTTCATCAATCCTGTCGAGCTCCTTCTCTACTTGCTTTAATTCCTTCTGAAGATCCTTCCAGTTCCTGACGGAAACAGATTCATGCTTCTCCTGGCGCCTGGCTTCTTTCAGTTCCGCAGCAGCGGCATTGATGATCTGATTCTGGCCCCTGGCCTTGAAGAGTTTATCCGCCTCGGATGCCAATTCGCCCAGTAGGTCAGTTTTTCCCTTAGTGCCCAACGCCGCACCAAACAATGACTTCCCGATGTCGCCGCTTTGCTCGAGAATAGACTGACCTCCTTGCACAAGCCCGGCATGATCAATGCCGTGAAGTTGAGAGAAGAGCTTTTCATCAAGCCCTGGCAAGAGATCGCTCAGTATGGTGTCGCCGATAGGTTGTTCTGTCTTGGCGTCGAGCAATGTATCTTTATTGCCCTTACGCCTCATGCAGGAGATCTGCTGACCCCCTGAAGTTTCGAGGATGCCTCCTACTCGAAGCTGTCTAAAGTCATGGATAAAGTTGTCTGGGGAGCGTGCATCAATACCAAATAGCCAGGCCTTTAGCGCTCGCAATGTAGAGCTCTTGCCGGCCTCATTTGCACCAAGAACCACGTGCAGGCCAGGGTTTCCCTCGCTTAGATCGAGGACTTTGTTGGTAAATGGTCCATAAGATAACAGGTCAAGACGCTTGATTTTCATGATTCACTCTCCGATTCCAGGAGCTTGCCAACGAGCAACTCCTTGGCCTCGTGGATGAGTCTTGCTACCACAATCTCGTCATCGATCTTCAACCCATCCTCCGCGACAAATACCTCCGGCGGCAGCTTGTCCCTCAACATCGATAGGGCTATATCAAGTCCTCGTACTCCCCCCTGATTCTCGCTGATTTCCATAATGCTTTTAGCTAGTCCACCTAGGGCTCCATCTCCAGAAAGCACTGCCACTCGATCAAGTTTGCTGGTCGTAGCGATCACCACTTTCTCGATCCATAACTGATCGGCATTCAGCTCGGCAGCCAGCTGCATGAGCTTTTGGCGTAGCCATTGAGTCTTTGCCTGGAGTTCACCGTGCACCTTGGTGGCTCCCACAAAGAGAAGTCGCGTAGCGACAATGCGATCATCAGCGTCATCAAGCAGCTCTCGCATGGCTTTCCCGGCTCTATCCAGTACGCCCTCCAGGGAGTTGACCTGGCTCAGGTCCACTTCTGATCTTGCCCAACGGATCACATCTAGGGCCCGGTGATCGACGCTTTCAACTTGCCCGTCCTCGACGGTGACAACACAACACCCCTTTGGTCCGGTCTCGCGGGCATGCCGCCCCTGAAGGCAGCCAGGAAAAACTACCCAGGGGTCTGTCAAAACCTTTTCGTGGGCATGCACATGGCCAAGTGCCCAATAGTGGTAATCCTTGGCTCTCAGGTCATCGAGTTTGCACGGTGCATAGTTCGCGTGGCCCTCTCGGCCATCGAGGCTGGTGTGCAGCAGGCCGATGTTGAAGAGGCCTGGCCTCGCCATAGGAAAACCTTCAGCGAGATTGTCCACAACGTGCTGCTGATCAAAGCTCTGCCCGTGTATGGCAACTTCAAGTTCCTCAAGAATCTCTGTAGTAGCTTTTCCAGCAGGAAAAAGGGTGAGGTTCTTGGGCTTCTCTAGCTCTTTGGTGAGTTTACTTTGGGCGTCGTGGTTGCCTAATACCCCAAAAACCCGAATTCCTTCCCTGCCGAGCTCTCCTAGCTTTTTAGCCAGGAAGATTGCAGTACTGAAATCCTGCCAGGTTCCGTCGTAGAGATCGCCAGCCAGCAGGACAAAGGAAACCTTCTCCTCAATAGCGAGCTCCACCAGGTTGTTAAATGCCTCACGAGTGGCGATTCGAAGTTCGTCGACAGGTGCTTCTTCGTATCTGGCCAGCCCTCTCAAAGGACTATCCAAGTGTAGGTCGGCAGCGTGAATAAATTTCATGGGTGACGACGGTTTGATCCTTGCTAGGGCCAGCGAAAGAATTCTTCTGTTGAGGCCAAGGGCCTATATATATC